>CAXTOC010000260.1:0-3958 GCA_964245725.1 uncultured Acetobacteraceae bacterium
CGCCCGCCGGGTGACGATGTCGCGCGGCCGCAGGCCGGAGCGCAGCAGCGCCATCACCGCGCGGCCGGAGTCCAGCGCCCAGCGGTCGCGCTCCTCGTACGGCGCCGGCGCGCCGGCGGAGCCCGGCAGCGCCAGGCCGATCGCCTCGCTGACGGTGGCCATCGTGTTGGCGGTGAACTGGCCGCCGCAGGCGCCGGCCGACGGGCAGGCGACGCACTCGAGCGCGAACAGCTCCTCGTCCGACATCGCGCCGGCGGCGTGCCGGCCCACCGCCTCGAACACGTCGACCACGGTGACGTCGCGCTCCTGGAAGCGTCCCGGCAGGATCGAGCCGCCGTACATGAACACGCTCGGCACGTTCAGCCGCAGCATCGCCATCATCATGCCGGGCAGCGACTTGTCGCAGCCGGCGAGCCCGACCAGCGCGTCGTAGCTGTGGCCGCGCATGGTCAGCTCGACGGTGTCGGCGATGGCGTCGCGCGACACCAGCGAGGACTTCATCCCCTGGTGGCCCATGGCGATGCCGTCGGTGACGGTGATGGTGGTGAACTCGCGCGGCGTGCCGCCGGCCTCGTCCACGCCCCGCTTGACCGACTGTGCCTGACGCGAGAGCGCGATGTTGCAGGGTGCGGCCTCGTTCCAGCAGGTGGCGACGCCGACCAGGGGCTGGTGGATCTGCGCCTCGTTGAGCCCCATCGCGTAGTAGTACGAGCGGTGCGGCGCGCGACCCGACCCCTCGGTCACGTGCCGCGATGGCAGCCGCGACTTGTCCCAACGCGGCGGAGCGTTCTGGTCCGGCATGATCCTGTCCTTTGATGTCGATCGGGTCATCGCAGGCGGGCGAGTGCTGCCTGCAGTCGTTGCTGCTCGTCGCGGAAGCTCGCCAGCCGCTCGCGATGCGCCTCGACCACCTCCGGCTTGGCGCGGGCGACGAAGTCGGCGTGCCCCAGCTTGCGCTCCACCTTGAGCACCTCGTCGCCGAGCCGGCGCGCCTCCTTGTGCAGGCGCAACCGCTCCGCCTCGATGTCGATCAGCCCCTCGAGCGGCAGCACCAGCGTCGCCTCGTCGAGCACGATCTGCGCCGCGCCGCGCGGCATCTCGCCCTGCAGCACGCCGATCTCCGAGACGCGCGCCAGGCGCCCGATCGCCTCCCGCCAGGCTTCCGCCCGCGCCAGGGTCCGCGGCGCGGCGTCGCGCAGTAGCACCGGGGCGAGGCGCGCGGGCGGCACGTTCATCTCGGCGCGCACGGTGCGGACCTCGGCGATGAGGCGGATCACCCATCCGATCTCGGCCGAAACCGCCTCGTCCGGCGCCGGATCGAGCGGTGCGGGCCACTCCGCGCGGATCAGGCTGCCCGCGCCGCCGTAGCCGAGTGCTGCCCAGATCGTCTCGGTGACGAACGGCATCACCGGATTGAGCAGGCGCAGCACGAGGCCGAGCGCGTGCGCGCTGGCGGCGCGCAGCTCGGCCGCCTCGGGCCCGACCGAGGACAGCACCGGCTTGGCGAGCTCGAGGAACCAGTCGCAGAACCGGTTCCAGGTGAAGCGGTAGAGGATGGCCGCGTACTCGTCGAAGCGGAACGCCTCGAGTGCCGCGTCGGCGTCGTTCGCCGCCTGCCGCGCCTCGGCCAGGATCCAGCGTGCAAGCGGATGGCGCGCCCGCCGCGGATCGAAGCCGGGATCGGGCGCCACCGCGTTCAGCTCGCAGAACCGCGCCGCGTTCCACAGCTTGGTGACGAAGGAGCGGTACTCCTCGACCCGCTTGGCACCCAGCCTGGCATCGCGTCCCTGCCCGGTCAGCGCGCAGATGGTGAAGCGCAGGGCGTCGGCGCCGTACTGGTCGATCAGCTGCAGCGGGTCGATGCCGTTGCCGAGGCTCTTGGACATCTTGCGGCCGCGCTCGTCGCGCACCAGCCCGTGCAGGAACACGGTGCGGAACGGCACCTCGTCCATGAAGTGCAGCCCGAGCATCATCATCCTGGCCACCCAGAAGAAGATGATGTCGAAGCCGGTGACCAGCACGTCGCCCGGGTAGTAGCGCGCCAGCGCCTCGGTGCGCTGCGGCCAGCCCTGGGTCGAGAACGGCCACAGGCCGGAGCTGAACCAGGTGTCGAGCACGTCCGGATCGCGGGTCAGCGCGACCTCCTCGCCCCGGTAGTGCGCGCGTGCCGCCTGACGCGCCCCTGCCTCGTCGCGGGCGACGAACACCTCGCCGTCCGGCCCATACCAGGCGGGGATGCGGTGGCCCCACCAGAGCTGCCGGCTGATGCACCAGGGCTGTATGTCGCGCATCCAGGCGAAGAAGGTGTTCTCCCACTGGCCGGGGACGAAGCGCACCCGCCCCTGCTCCACCGCCTCGATGGCGGGACCCGCCAGCTGGCCGGCATCGCAGTACCACTGCGTGGTCAGGCGCGGCTCGACCACGGCGCCGCCGCGTTCGGCGTGCGGCACCTGATGGGTGTGCGGCTCGCTCGCCTCCAGCCAGCCCAGCCGCTCCAGCTCGGCCACGACGCGCTGCCGCGCCGCCTCGCGCGGCTCGCCCTCCAGGCCGCGCGTGAAATCCGGATCGGCCAGTCCGGGCACGGCGCGCAGCTCGTCGGCGATCTCCGACAGCGTGACGCGCCCGTCCTCGTCCAGGATCGTGGGCATCGCCAGGCCGTGACGCTGACCCACCGCGAAGTCGTTGAAGTCGTGCGCCGGGGTGATCTTGACAGCCCCGCTGCCCTTCTCCGGGTCGGAGTAGGCGTCGGCGATGATCGGCACCCGACGCCCGGTCAGCGGCAGCAGCGCGTGGCGCCCGATCAGGGCGGCGTAGCGGGCGTCGCCCGGATGCACCGCCACCGCGACGTCGCCCAGCATGGTCTCCGGCCGGGTGGTGGCGACGGTGATGCAGCCGGCGCCGGGGGCGCCCGCCTCGCCCTCGATCGGGTAGCGTATGGTCCACAGCCGGCCGTGCACCTCGCGGCTCTCGACCTCGAGGTCGGAGAGTGCCGAGCGGAACGCCGGGTCCCAGTTCACCAGGCGGCGGGCGCGATAGATCAGCCCCTGGCGGTGCAGCGTCACGAACACCTCACGCACCGCCTCGGACAGGCCCTCGTCCATGGTGAAGCGCTCGCGCGACCAGTCGAGCGAGCAGCCGAGCCGGCGCAGCTGGTGGGTGATGGTGCCCCCGGACTGCGCCTTCCAGGCCCAGACGCGCTCGACGAAGGCCTCGCGTCCCATCGCCTCCCGGCTTCCGCCCTCGGCCCGTAGCGCGCGCTCGACCACCAGCTGGGTGGAGATGCCGGCATGGTCGGTGCCGGGCTGCCACAGCGCGTCGCGGCCCTGCATGCGCCGCCAGCGGATCAGGATGTCCTGCAGCGTCATGTTCAGCGCATGGCCGGCGTGCAGGGTGCCGGTGACGTTCGGCGGCGGGATCATCACCGCGAACGGGAGCTTGTTGCCGTCCGGCTCGGCGGCGAACGCGGCCTCCGCCTGCCAGCGCGCGTACAGCGGGCCCTCGGCTTGCGCAGGGTCGAAGTTCTTGTCCAGCATGAGCCAACCTAGCAGGCGTGGGCGGATCGGGTGGGCCTGCGTCCCGATCGCCGCAGCGTTGATCGAACCGCCGCAGCCTGCGCGCGGCGTCGCGGGCCTAGCGCCGCGTCAGCTTCTCGATCTCGGCGCGCACCATGCTCTCGACCATGACCGGGAGATGCACGTCGAGCCAGTTGCTGAGCAGCATGCGCAGCTCGTCGCGCACCAGATCCTCGATCGTCGGGCCGCCCGCGCGCAACAGGGGCGGCGAGCTGGGGGACGCGGCCGGCGCCGGCTGCTCACGCAGCAGCGCCTCGTGCAGCGCATCGAAGGACTGCGCGGTGGCCGCCCGGGTGCGCGCCGCCACCAGCCCCTCGATCGCCGCCCGATCGGCGGGTTCCTGCGCTGCAAGGGGCGCTGCGGGCGGCGATCGAGGGGCTGGTGGC
>CAXTOC010000261.1:0-3946 GCA_964245725.1 uncultured Acetobacteraceae bacterium
CCGTCGGACGACGACGAGCTGGTGCGGCCGGCCCGCGACGGCGCGCTTCGCGTGCTCGCGGCCGCCCGCGACGCCGCCGTGCGTCGGGTGGTGATGACCTCGTCGACGGCCGCGGTAGCCTACGGCCTTGGCGGACGATCAGGGCCGTTCACCGAAGCCGACTGGTCCGACCCGGGCGACCGCACCGACAGCTCGGCCTACGAGCGGTCCAAGATGATCGCCGAGCGCGCCGCCTGGGACTGGCTCTCCCGCGAGGGCGGCGCGCTGGAACTCGTCACGGTCTGCCCCGGGGCGGTGATCGGTCCGGTGCTGGGCCGCGACTTCTCGGCCTCGCTCGACATCGTCAGAAGGCTGCTCGACGGCTCGCTGCCCGCACTGCCGCGCTTCGGCTGGCCGCTCGTCGACGTGCGCGACGTCGCCGACCTGCATCTCCGGGCATTGCGCGCGCCGGATGCCGCCGGCCAGCGCTTCATCGGCGCCGGCCGGTTCTACTGGATGGCGGACATCGCGCGGGTGCTGCGCGAACGCGTGCCCGAGCTGTCGGGCAACGTGCCCAGGCGTCGCCTGCCCGGCTGGCTGGTGCGGCTGTCCTCGGTATTCGACCCGGTGCTGCGCGGACGGCTGTTCGAGCTCGACAAGCAGCGGCCGGTCAGCGCGGAGAAGGCGGAACGCCTGCTCGGCTGGACGCCGCGGAGCAACGACGAGGCGATCATCGACACCGCGCGGAGCCTGCTCGCCGAAGGTGTCGTCGGGCGCGCAGCGGCATGAGCGTCCGTCGGGGCCGCGCCTTGACCACGCTTCACGCGAGCAGCGCCAGCACCTTGTCGCCGTAGCGTTCCAGCTTCGAGGCGCCGACCCCCTTGATGGTTCCGAGCGACGCGGCGTCGCGCGGGTTGAGCGAGGCGATGTCGCGCAGCACAGAGTCGTGGAAGATCACGTAGGGTGGCACGGCCTGCGTCCGCGCCTCCTGCTTGCGCCACTCGCGCAGCGCCTCGAAGCGATGCTCTGCCCGCGGGTCCAGCGACGCGGCCTCTCCGGCGGGAGCGGCCTCGCGCGGCGGCCGCGCCGCGGTCCCCCTCGCGGCCACGGTCTCCACCGGGTCCTCGCGCAGCATCAGCTTCTCCTCGCCGCGCAGGATCGGCCGCGCCACCGCGTCGTTGAGGCACAGCGTCGCGTACTCGCCGTCGCCGGTGCGCAGCGCGCCGCGCGACACCAGCTGGCGGATCACGCTGCGCCAGAACCCCTCGGGATGCTCGCGGCCGATGCCGTACAGCGGCAGCTGGTCGTGCCGGTGCCTGGTCACCATCTCGGTGCTGCGGCCGCGCAGCACCGAGACGATGTGCAGCGCGCCGAAGCGCTGCCCGGTGCGGTAGATCGCCGACAGCACCTTCTGCGCCGCGACCGTGCCGTCGAAGGTCGCGATCGGGTTGCGGCAGTTGTCGCAGTGGCCGCAGTCGCGGCCAAGGGTCTCGCCGAAGCAGGCCAGCAGGGCGCGGGTGCGGCACCCGGTGGTCTCGGTCAGGCCGATCATCGACTCCAGCCGCTGGCTCATCACCTGCTTCTGCGCGGCAGCGGCCTGCGACTGGTCGAGCCAGTGCCGGGCACGGGCGATGTCCTCGCCGCCGTACAGCAGCAGCGTGTCGGCACGCTCGCCGTCGCGGCCGGCGCGGCCGATCTGCTGGTAGTAGCCCTCCGGGCTGTCCGGCATGTCGAGATGCACCACGTGGCGCACGTCCGGCCGGTCGATGCCCATGCCGAAGGCGATCGTCGCCACCATCACCACCGCCTCGCCGGCGCGGAACCGGGCCAGGGCCGCGCGCTTCTCGAGCGGCGAGATGCCGGCATGGAACACGATCGCCGGGAAGTCGCGGTCGCGCAGCGAGCGGGCGACGCGCTCGGTCTTGTTGCGGCTGCCGCAGTACACGATGGTGGCGCCGGTGGCGGTGCGATGCCGCTCCAGCAGGTCGGTGAGCTGGCGCAGCTCCGAGCCCTTGGGGCGGACCGCGATGTGCAGGTTGGCGCGGTGGAAGCTGGCGGCCAGCACCTCGGCGTCGGGCATCGCCAGGGCGTGCAGGATGTCGGTGCGGGTGCGCGGATCCGCGGTCGCGGTGAGCGCGACCCGCGGCACGCCGGGCAGCGCCTCCGGCAGCCGCGCCAGTGCGCGGTACTCCGGCCGGAACTCGTGGCCCCAGGCGGAGACGCAGTGCGCCTCGTCGATGGCGATCACCGAGATCGCGACCCGGCCCAGCCGCTCCAGCATGCCCGGCGAGAGCAGCCGCTCCGGCGAGACGTAGAGCAGGTCGAGGCGCCCGCCGGCGAGCTGGTGGCGCACCCGCGCGGCCTCCTCGGCATCGAGCTCGGAATGCAGGGCGGCGGCGTTGATGCCGAGCTGGCGCAGTGCCGAGACCTGGTCGTCCATCAGCGCGATCAGCGGCGACACCACCAGCCCCATGCCGGGACGGCACAGCGCCGGCAGCTGGTAGCACAGGCTCTTGCCGCCGCCGGTCGGCATCAGCACCAGCGCGTCGCCGCCCGCCATGACGCGGCCGATGGCAGCCTGCTGCAGGCCGCGGAAGGCGGGAAAGCCGAAGATGCGCGACAGCACCTCGAGCGGCGCCTGGCCGGTCCAGCCGCCGGCGTCGCCCGCGCTCTCGCCTCGGACGGCGCTCAGCCCGTGCGGATCCGCCACGCCGTCAGTTCCGCCACGGCGCGCTCTGCCGGCATCGCGCGCGGCCCGCGATCAACGCGAGAAGTCGATCTCGACCCGGCGCGCGCCCACCGTCGGGTCCTCGTTCGAGGGCTTGCGCGGGTTGAGCTCGATCCGGTTGGCGGCGACGCCCTCCGCACGAAGTGCCGCGGCGACCACCTCGCCGCGCCTGGCGGACAGCGCCTCGTCGGCGGAGAGGTTGCCGTGGGCGGCGGCGTAACCCGCCACCAGCACGTCGAGCGAGGGGTTGTCCGCCGCGGCGTCGGCGGCGAGCCGGACCACCGAGCGGGCGGGCCGGTCCAGCGAGGCGGAGCCCGCGTTGAAGAACACCACGTACTTGTGTCCGAGCGCGCCGCCCTCGAACAGCGAGCAGGCGGAGAGGCCGAGGATCAGGCAGCAGGCGAGCGGCAGGCGATGCATGGGACGAGGGTTCCCCCCGGGGCTGGGCGTGAGACCCGATCTGTTAGAGCAATAAGGCGAGGCAGGGAAAGCATCCGCTCGCGCCGACGCTCATGCTGCCGCGACCGCGCGACCGTCCTGCAGCCGCCAGATCCGGTCGAGGCGCTCGACGCCGACCAGCCGATGCACGATCAGGATCACGCTGCGGCCGGCCGCGACCTCGTTCAGCGTGAGCAGGAACTGGCGTTCGGTGTCGGCGTCCAGCCCGGCGCAGGGTTCGTCCAGGATCAGGATCGGCGCCTCGGACAGCAGCGCGCGGGCCAGCGCCAGACGGCGCGCCTGGCCGCCCGAGACGCGGGTCGCCGACTCCCCGAGCCAGCACTCCAGCCCGTCCGGCAGGCTGCGCACCAGTCCCGCGATCTGCGCCTGCTCCAACGCCGCCCACAGGGCGGGCTCGTCGGCGTCGGGACGGCCGAGCAGCAGGTTGTTGCGGATCGAGTCGTCGAACAGGTGGCTGTCCTGGCCCACCCAGGCGAAGCGGGCGCGCACCGCGGCCTCGCTGATCCGCGCGATGTCGACCCCGCCCAGGGTGACCCGGCCGGCCTGCGGGCTCGCCACGCGCAGCAGCAGCGAGGCGAGCGTCGACTTGCCGGATCCGGACTCGCCCAGCAGGGCGACTCGCGATCCCGACGGGATCTCCAGGCTGAGCGCGTCGAACACCGCCGCCCGGTCCGGCTGCCAGCGGAACCGCACGCCCTCGAAGCGCAGCCCGAGCCCGTCGGGGACCGTCGCAGGAGCCGACGCGGCCGTGCGGACGGGAGCCTCGCCGCCGGCCTGGTG
>CAXTOC010000262.1:0-3358 GCA_964245725.1 uncultured Acetobacteraceae bacterium
AGGCGTCGTGCAGCGCCCGCACCCGGTTGCCGGCGCGCGACAGCACCGTGCCGTTGGGCGCCAGCACCACCGCACCCACCGGCACCTCGCCGCGCGCCGCCGCATCCCGCGCCTCCAGCAGCGCCAGCGCCATCGGCGAGTCGTCCGTCACTACCGCGTCCTCCCGCCGATGCGGATTTCCATACCGGCCGATGTTGCTCTAGCAAGACGCCATGCAACGCAACCGGCCGGTGATCGGCGTCACCCTCGACAGCGAGAAGCCCGCTTCCGACGGCGGGACGGGCTACTCCGCCTACCCGTGGTACGCGCTGCGCGAGAACTACATGGACAGCATCGCCGACGCCGGCGGCCTGCCGGTGGCGCTGGCGCACCATGCAAGCCTGGCCGCCGAGACGCTGGGGCGCATCGACGCGCTGGTCGTCACCGGCGGCGCGTTCGACGTCGATCCCGCGCTGTATCACGGCGGCGAGCGGCACCGGAGCGTCGTGCTCAAGGCCGGCCGCACCGCCGCCGAACTGGCCCTGCTGCGCGCGGCACTCGCGCGCGACATGCCGATGCTCGGGATCTGCGGCGGCCAGCAGCTGCTGGCGGTCGCACTCGGCGGCACGCTGATCCAGCACCTGCCTGACGAGGTGGCGGGCGCGCTGCCGCACGAGCAGTCCCAGCCGCGTCACCAGCCGGGCCACGCAGTGCAGATCCTGCAGGGCACGATGCTGCACCGGATCGTTGGCGGGGACGCCATGCTGGTGAACTCGTCGCACCATCAGGCGGTGCGCGATCCGGGCGCCGCACGGGTAAACGCCCGGGCACCGGACGGGGTGATCGAGGGCATCGAGGACCCGCGCTACCGCTTCTGCATCGGCCTGCAGTGGCATCCGGAGTTCCTGATCGATGCCGGCGACGCACGCATCTTCGCGGCCCTGGTCGAGGAGGCCGGACGCGGATGAGCCGGAGCGATCCGGTCGACGCGGATCCCGCCGCTCCGGGGGAACGCGGCGAGCGCATCGCCAAGTGGCTGGCGCGCGCCGGCGTGGCCAGCCGGCGCGACGCGGAGAAGATGCTGGCAGACGCCCGGGTGAGGCTGAACAACGTGATCGTCCGCCACCCGGCCAGCTTCGTGCAGCCCGGCGACATCGTGCGCGTCGATGATCAGGTGGTGGAGGCGCCGGACCGCGCCAGGTTGTGGCGCTACCACAAGCCGGACGGGCTGGTGACCACGCACCGCGATCCGCAGGGACGCCCGACGGTGTTCGCCTCGCTGCCGCCCGGCCTGCCGCGCGTGATCAGCATCGGACGGTTGGACCTGAACAGCGAGGGGCTGCTGCTGCTGACCAACGACGGCGCGCTGGCACGCCGCCTCGAGCTGCCGGCGAACGGCTGGATCCGGCGCTACCGGGTGCGGGTGTACGGCATGGTCGACGAGCGCAGGCTGGCGGCGCTGGCCGAGGGTGCGGAGATCGAGGGCGTGCGCTACGGCTCGATCGAGGCCGGGCTGGACAACCGCAAGGGCGACAATGCCTGGCTGACGGTCGCACTGAGGGAGGGGCGCAACCGCGAGGTGCGCCGGGTGATGGAGAACCTGAACCTGCACGTCTCGCGCCTGATCCGCACCGCCTACGGGCCGTTCCAGCTCGGCACGCTGCTGCGTCGCGAGCTGGAGGAGGTGAACGGCAAGGTGCTGCGCGAGCAGGTCCCGGGAGTGCAGCGGCGGGCCGCTCCCTGATCGCCGCCGAGCAACGGGCGGGGCTGCTCGCCGGCCGGACGCGCGTCGTCTAGATGCGCATCGTCGCCGGCGCCTGGCGCGGCCGGAACATCGCAGCGCCCCGCTCGGCCTCGACGCGGCCGACCGCCGACCGGGTTCGCCAGGCGCTGTTCGACATGCTGGCGCACGCGCCCTGGGCGGATCCGATCGCCGGCTGCGCGGTGCTGGACGGCTTCGCCGGCAGCGGCGCGCTGGGTCTGGAGGCGCTGTCTCGCGGCGCCGCCCGGACGGTGTTCTTCGAGACCGACCGCACGGCGCTGGACGTCCTGCGCGGCAACGTCGCCGCACTCGGCGCCGGGCCGCGCAGCCTCGTGCTCGGCGCCGACGCCACCCGGCCGCCGCGTCCGGGCCCGGCTCAGGGCGGTTGCGGCCTGGTGTTCCTGGATCCGCCGTATGGGCGCGGCTTGATCGCGTGCGCGATCGAGGCGTTGCGCGCGTCGGGATGGATCGCCGCCGGCGCGCTGATCGTCGCCGAGACCGCGCGCGCGGAGGAACCGCCGGTTGCCGCCGCTTCCCTGCTGGCGGCGCGCTTGCACGGGACGGCGAGGCTGTCGATCTGGCGCTGACCGGCTCGGCGGCGACACGCCCGCGGCCGATCAGTCGTCGTAGCGGACCAGCGCGGTTACCGGCACGCCGATCTTCGACCGCCCCTGCAGGAAGCCGAGCTCGATGATCACCGCTGCCGCGCTCACCTCGGCGCCCACCTTCTGCAGCAGGCTGATCGCCGCGGCCATGGTGCCGCCGGTGGCGAGCAGGTCGTCCACCACCACCACGCGCTGGCCGGGCGACACCGCGTCCTGCTGGATCTGCAGGCAGTCCTCGCCGTACTCCAGCGCGTAGCGCAGCGACACCGTCGGCCCGGGCAGCTTGCCGGGCTTGCGCAGCATGATGAAGCCGCAGCCGAGCTTGCTCGCCAGCGGTGCCGCGAGCAGGAAGCCGCGGCTCTCCACGCCGGCCAGCAGGTCGGGCCGCGCCGGCGACACCGCCCGGGAGAGGCGGCCCATCGTCACCTGCCACGCGTCGGCGTCGCGCAGCAGCGTCGAGATGTCGCGGAACAGGATGCCGGGCTTGGGAAAGTCCGGGATGCTGCGGATATGCTGCTTGAGGTCCATCGCGATCGGCACCCGGCTGCTGTGCAGCCGGCTCTACCGTCTCGCCCCCTCAGCGGCAAGTGCCGCGGGATCAGGCCGCCCGGCTGGCGCGGCCGACGCCGAGCAGCGCGTCAACCTTGGCTGCGAGCTGGGCCCGCCGGAACGGCTTGCCGAGCCAGTGCATCGCCTCCGCGGCCCCGTCATCCGGCAGCGGCGCGCCTTCCAGGTTGCCCGACATGTAGAGCACCCGCGTGTCCGGCGAGTGCTGGCGCACCTTTGCGGCGAGCGCGCGGCCGTCGAGCGCACCCGGCAGCACGATGTCGGTCAGAAGCAGCGCCACCGCGCCCTGGGTATCCGCGCCCTGGGTATCCGCGCCCTGGGTATCCGTGCCCTGAGTATCCAGCATCCCGAGCGCCTGCTCCGCCTCGCGCGCCTCGCTCACCCGGTAGCCGAGCTCGCGCAGGATCTCGGCGGTGATCTCGCGCACCGCGGCGTTGTCCTCGAC
>CAXTOC010000262.1:3368-3906 GCA_964245725.1 uncultured Acetobacteraceae bacterium
GCCCCTCGCCGGCCCGGGGCTCGTCTCGGAGCGGATCGTGACCGCACCGCCGGACTGCCTGGCGAAGCCGAGCACCATCGCCAGTCCCAGCCCGGTGCCGCGACCCTCGGGCTTGGTGGTGAAGAACGGCTCGAAGGCCTGCGCCATCACCTCCCGGCTCATGCCGCAGCCGGTGTCGGCCACGGAAAGGCGCACGTACTCGCCCGCCGCGAGCTCGCCAGGCGGCGCGGCGTCCATGGCCCCGATCACGAGGTTGCCGGCCTCTATGGTGAGCCTGCCTTCGCCGGGCATCGCGTCGCGCGCGTTCAGCGCCAGGTTCAGCACCGCGCTCTCCAGCTGGGCCGCGTCGGCCAGCACCGGCCACAGGCCGGGCTCGGACTCGAAGCGGACCTCGATCTCCTCGCCGATGGTGTGGCGCAGCAGCGGCATCAGCTCGGGCAGCAGGCTGGCGAGGTCGACCGGCTCGGGTTCCAGCGGCTGCTTGCGCGCGAAGCTCAGCAGCCGGTGGGTGAGCGCCGCACCCGCCTCGGCGGCGCGT
>CAXTOC010000263.1:0-3879 GCA_964245725.1 uncultured Acetobacteraceae bacterium
CCGCTGTCGGGCTCGCGCGGCTTGCGGCCACGGCCGCCGCCGCGGCGGCCACGCTTGCGGGCCACGCCCTGCTCCTCCGAGAGCGGCACCTCGCCGGTCGTGCGCACGCCGAGCTCGCCGTCCGGATCTTCCTCGAGATCCGCAGCCTTGCCGGCGGACCCGGCACCCTCGACCTGCGCGGCCGGGACGAACGCGCCAGCAGGCTCTTGGTCCCGCTGTGCAGGGTCAGGCGACAGGACGTCCGGCGCGGATGCACCGTTGGCGTCTTCCCTGCGACCACCGCGACGACGGCGACGGCGGCGACGGCGCTTATGCTCCTCGTCGCGCTGGGCCGCGGAGCTGGCGGCGGCCGGCGAGGGCTGCGCCGCATCCGCATCCGCCTCCGTCGCCTCGACCTCGTCAGCCTCGTCCTCGGACTCCTCGAACTCGACCGTGTCGACGACCCCGTGGGTGATCACGCCGTTGGCCGGCAGGAAGCGCTCGGCGGCGACCTCGGAGACGGCCATGGTGGCCGGGAGCGGCTGGCTGGCGGTCGGGACGGCGAGCTGCGGGCGGATCTTCTCGATTCGCGACTGCGGCGCGATCAGGCTGTCGTCGATCGCGAGCGTGACCGTCATGCGATGCCGCTGCTCGATCTCGGCGAGCCAGACGCGCTTGTGATTGAGCACGTAGAGCGCCACTGGGCCGGCAAGGTAGACCACGATCTCGGCGGCACGCTGCTTGGCGCCCTCCTCCTCGATGGCGCGCAGCACGTGCAGTGCCGCGCTGTCGGTGCCGCGCACGAAGCCGGTGCCGGCGCAGTGCGGGCAGGCGACGAAGGAGCTCTCGGCGATCGAGGGGCGCAGACGCTGGCGCGACATCTCCATCAGGCCGAAGGCGCTGATCTGGCCCACCTGGATGCGGGCGCGGTCGTTGCGCAGCGCGTCCTTCAGGCGGCGCTCGACCATGGCGTTGTGACGGCGCGCCTCCATGTCGATGAAATCGATCACGATCAGCCCGGCGAGGTCGCGCAGGCGCAGCTGCCGGGCCACCTCGTCGGCGGCCTCCAGGTTGGTGCGCAGGGCGGTCTCCTCGATGCCGCGCTCGCGGGTGGAGCGGCCGGAGTTGACGTCGATCGCGACCAGCGCCTCGGTCTGGTTGATCACCAGGTAGCCGCCGGAGCGCAGCTGCACGGTCGGCTGCAGCATGGCGTCGAGATGGTGCTCGACCTGGTAGTACGAGAACAGCGGCTGGCCCTGGTCGCGCCAGAGCTGCACCTTCTGCGCGTTGGCCGGCATCAGGTTGCGCATGAACTCGCGCGCGGCCTTCCAGCCGGCCTCGCCGTCGACCGCGATCTCCTCGATGTCGCGCGTGTAGACGTCGCGTATCGCGCGCTTGATCAGGTTGGCTTCCTCGTAGATCAGCGCCGGCGCCATCGCGCGCAGCGTCTGCTCGCGCACTTCGTCCCACAGGCGAAGCAGGTACTCGCAGTCGCGCATGATCTCGGGTCGCGGGCGCTGCGCGCCGGCGGTACGGATGATCATCGCCATGCCGCGGGGGATGTCGAGGGCGGCGGTGATCTCCTTCAGGCGCTTGCGATCGGCGGCCGAGGTGATCTTGCGCGACACGCCGCCGCCGCGCAGCGAGTTCGGCATCAGCACGCAGAAGCGGCCGGCGAGCGAGATGTAGGTGGTCAGCGCGGCACCCTTGTTGCCGCGCTCCTCCTTGACGACCTGGACCAGCAGGATCTGCCGGCGGCGTATGACCTCCTGGATCTTGTAGTGGCGCAGGAAGCGCGTGCTCTGCGACGCCGGGCGGCCGTCGTCGCCGCCGTCGGACTCCCCGCCCAGGGTCTCGGGTGCCGATGCCGGCTGCCCTGGTTCGTCGGGCGCACCGCCGTCCACGGCATGGTCGTTGGCGGCCTCGGGCTGGGTGAAGTCGGCGCGGTCGATCGGCGACAGTTCGCCCGCGGCACCGTAGCCGTGGCGGGCATCGTAGGACGTCGCCAGCGCCGCCCGGCCGGCCTCGGCATCGCGCGGCGTGTCGCTCTCGTCGCCCTCTTCGGCGCCCTCCTCGGCGGAGTCGCCCTCGTCCAGCACCTCGGCGGCGGGTTCTCTCGCCTCCTCGCGTGCCTCGTCGGCACGGGCCTCCTCCTCCTGGAGCGCGATCAGGCGCTCCCGGTCGGCGATCGGGATCTGGTAGTAGTCCGGATGGATCTCGCTGAAGGCGAGGAAGCCGTGGCGGTTGCCGCCATACTCGATGAAGGCGGCCTGCAGGCTCGGCTCGACCCGGACGACCTTGGCGAGGTAGATATTGCCCTTGAGCTGCTTCTTCGCCGAGGTCTCGACGTCGTAGTCTTCGAGGCGGTTACCGTCCAGCACGACGACGCGGGTTTCTTCCCCGTGCGTCGTGTCGATCAGCATGCGTTTGGTCATGGAAAGAACAACTCCGATGCACCGCGAGGGCGCCTCTGCCGAGCCCAGGGCCGGCGAGACCGCACCGGGCGGCTGAATGGTGTGAAGGCGGTGCGGACCGCTCCGTCCCGTAGGCGCAAGCGCCCGACGACGCGCGTGAGGCATGGCGACGGGACGGACCCGAAGCGCATCGCGCGAAGCTGGTCGAGGGGCGTGGGCTGACGGTCATCCGGGTCCTGTCTGGTCGACGTCGCCATGCTCCGGACCGGCATGGCCGCCGAACCAGATGACGCGGCATCCTCGTGCGCATCCCGTCGCGCACCGGGGCTTTATCTCGGACGGATGTCTCGAAAAAGCTTGGCTCGCGTTGCCTGCGGACGACCTGCCGGACGGCGCGAAACGCCCCATCACGATTGGGCACTGTGACGCAAGACGCGGCGCGCCGCAAGCAGGATGTATCGTCGCCCCTCCACCTGCGATAGGCTCGATCATGCTTGAACCATCGAGACCGGGTCCGTCGCGGTGACGATGCAGCGCCGCAGCTTCATCGGCGTGGCGGGCGCGCTCGGCATCGGCCCAGTGTGGCCGGTGGAGGCCACCGTCGCGACGCGTCGCGGCGCTTCGCTGCCGGCGCCGCAGGCGGGCGGGCGGGCGTCGGCGCCGCGGCCCCTGGTGATGCTCGATCCGGGGCACGGCGGCCGGGATCCGGGCGCGATCGGCGTCTCGGGCACCTACGAGAAGCACATCGCCATCGCCGCTGCCCTCGAGCTGCGCCGGCAGCTGCTGGCCGGCGGCCGCTACCGCGTCGCGCTGAGCCGGGACAGCGACGTGTTCATCCCGCTGGAGGATCGCGTCGCCATCGCCCAGGGGCGGCAGGCGGCGCTGTTCGTCTCGATGCATGCCGACGCGCTGCACGACCGCGAGGTGCGCGGCGCCAGCGTCTACACCTCGTCAGAGGACGCGTCGGACAGCCAGACGGCCTCGCTGGCGCGGACCGAGAACGCCGCCGACCGCTATGGCGGCCCGCAACTGCGGGCGGTCCCGCCCGAGGTGCAGCGCATCCTGGCCAGCCTGGTGCGCCAGGAGACCCGGGTGAGCTCGTTCCGGATGGCGCGCAGCGTGGTCAGCGCATTCCGGCCACGCGTGGCGCTGCTGACCCATCCGGCGCGCCATGCGGCGTTCGTGGTGCTGAAGGCCGCCGACATCCCGAGCGTGCTGGTCGAGATGGGCTTCATGTCCAATCCCGCGGACGAGGCGGCGCTTCGGCAGGCCAGCCACCGTGCGCTGGTGGCCACCGCGATGGCGGCGGCGATCGACGGCTACTTCGCCGGCGCCGCGCGCGCCGGCCTGGCGGGCTGATCGGGCTCTGCTACCAGCTGCGGCCGTAGCCCCAGCCGTCATGCCAGCCATAGCCGTAGGACGGCGCCACCACCACGACCGGCGGCGGCTGCACCCAGAAGAACAGCCCTGACTCGGGCAGCTACGG
>CAXTOC010000264.1:0-3853 GCA_964245725.1 uncultured Acetobacteraceae bacterium
GATCACGCCATAGGGCGGCGCCACGCCTGTCTCCTCCTCGATCAGGATGAAGTACACCCCGATCTGGGCCCGGTGCGAATCGTAGACTCGGTTACCCGACTTCCACTCCTCCGGGATCACGCCGTCGATGATCCGGTCGGGCCTGCCCGCCAAGCGCCGGTAGTCGTCGAGGCCGCCCGCGCCTGGCTCGTGCTCCGGGCCATGCTCCGCGCCGGTCACGCGCCGCGTCGCGGCGCCCGGGGCCTCAGCTGGTCGACCGCATGTCGATCGAGGCCCGCCGGTGCAGGTCGCGGTTGACTTGGCGCGACACCTGCTCGACGCGCTCGTTGAGCAGCTGGTCGGCGATCTCGTCCGGCGTCTGGTCGGCGAGATTGCGGGTGTCGCGCGAGCAGACCATGATCACGGCGATGCCGTCGTTCGAGACCAGCGGCTTGGTGGCCTGTCCCGGCTTGAGCGGATCGATCACCGCGCGCATCTGCGGGTTCAGCCGGTCCAGCTGCACGTCGCCCGGATTGGCCGGACGCACGCTGCCGGCGGCGCTGTTGGCGGTCTCCATGTCGGCGCAGGAGCGGGCACTCCTGGCGATGGCCTCGGCGCGCCCCAGCGCCTGGCGCTGCTGCGGCGTCGGCGCCTGCGGGTCCAGCGTCGAGGTGAAGGGGATGAAGGCCTGGCGCAGGTTGATCATGGTGGCCATCTCGCGCCCGACCTCGCGCTTGCCGATCAGGGTGACGACGTCGTAGCCGCCGGCGACCAGGATCGGGTTGCTGATCGCGCCGACCGGCATCTGCTGGACGATGTCGAGCACCTGCGGATCGAGTTCGTCCGCCTGCACCCAGCCGAGCGAGCCGCCCTCGAGTGCGGTCTGCGCCTGGCTGAACTGCGCCGCCACGATCGAGAACGGGGCGCCGTCATGCAGCTGCCGGATCACGGTCTGGGCGAAGGCGTAGGCCTCCTGGGCGTGCTTGGGATCGTCGATCGGCACGAAGATCTCGCTGATCTGGTATTCCGGCTGGCCGACCTCGCGCTTCAGCGCCTCCTCGCGCTGCTTGATGTCGCGGTTGCTGATGCGCGCGCGCTCGCCGAGCTGCTCGCGCAGCACGTGGGTCCAGCCGAGCTGCACGCGGATCTGGTCGATCAGGGTGGTGAGCGAGACGCCGTCCTGCGCCAGGTGGTCGCGCAGCGCGTTCTGCTTCATGCTGTTGCGCTTCTCGATGTCGCCGATGGCCGAGGCGATCTGCTCCGGCGTGATCACGATCCGGCGCGACTGGATCTCCTGCATGCGCAGCTTCTCGTCGATCAGCTGGCGCGTGATCTGCGGCCGCAGGTGCCCCTGCACCTCGTCGTTCACCGGCAGGCCGGTGGACAGCGCGAACAGGCGCGAGCGGTTGTCGACGTCGCGCCGGGTGATGATGGCGCCGTTCACCACCGCGACGATGGCGTCCTGCGACTGCCCGGCTTCCGGTGACTGGGCGGCCGGCTGCGACCCGCGATGGGGATGGGTGGCGGCGGTCGCCGGCAGTGCCAGGATCAGGGCCAGCGCGGCCAGGCTCGGCGGGACGGGAAGGCGCATGGAAATGATCTCTCTCGACGTGACCACCGGCTAGCCGTTCACCGGGAAGGTGCCGATCGTCTTGAAGGTGATGCTGAACAGGACC
This sequence comes from uncultured Acetobacteraceae bacterium, assembly GCA_964245725.1. Lineage (GTDB taxonomy): Bacteria > Pseudomonadota > Alphaproteobacteria > Acetobacterales > Acetobacteraceae > Lichenicoccus. Next base: position 1,656 of record CAXTOC010000264.1, read on the forward strand.
GAGGTGTCGCCGTTGTCGCCGTTGATCGTGGTGTAGCGGCGCACGAACGAGACGTCGAAGATGAAGCAGTCGTTCTCGTAGGCGGCGTTGGCGCCGAGGGCGACGTAGCGGTTGGTGGCGAGGTCGCGGCGGGCGAAGGTGGACAGGCGATACTGCAGGAAGTGGCTGGAGATCCCGAGCGTCGCCTCGTTCATCGGCTCGAAGTAGGCGAGGTCCGGCGTGCCGGTGTGGATGTTGGTGTCGTAGTAGTAGTAGATGTCGCGCGAGTTGTAGATGTAGCCGCCGCTGACGCGAAGCAGGTCGGTGCCGGCGCTGACCAGCCCGTCGGCGAAGTGGGTCTGGCCGGACTCGTGGTCGAAGCGTCCGCGCGCGGTGAAGTCGAGCCAGTCCGCCGGCACGACGCTGACCCGCCCGACGATGTCCGAGGCGTGCGTGGTCAGGCCGCTGTTGGGGACCTGGTTCTGGTCGACATGCTCCTGGTAGGACTGCCCGACCAGCGCGTCGATCTCGCGGGTGCCCCAGCTCCAGTTGCCGTGCAGGCCCACGTTGGCGCGCAGGCCGCCGTCGAGCCGGTCGATGCCCTCGTGGCGGTTGATCTGGAACAGCGTGGTGTCGGTGAACTCGTAGTCCAGGCTGTCCTCGTTGGGGATGTTGTCGCGCGCGCTGTTGCCGGAGTTGGGGGCGGCGATCAGCTGCACGATCGGCTCGACGATCTGGCTGCTGCCGCCCTTCAGCGTGCGCAGGAACGGCCAGTTCAGCTTCAGCGCCGCGGTCGGCAGCGCCTGGGCGGTGGTGGCGGCGTTCACGGCGTCGTAGTTCGGCGCGAGGTCGAGCTTGTGCGCGTTGTAGGCCGCGGAATCCAGATGCAGGGTCAGGTCCCACAGCTGCCCCGCCGGGCCGCGGAACGGCCGGTCGTAGTTCAGGCTCAGGTTGGCGCGCTCGTCGGAGGTGCCGTCGGGGCGGTAGACGTTGAAGTCGTTGGTGTCGACGCTGAGGCGGCCGCCGAGGGCATCGGGTTCGCCGAAGAAGTGGTACTGGTAGCGCGGCAGCACGTAGGGCAGCTGGCTCTGGTTGATGACGCCGCGGTTGAGGCCCTGGAAGGCGATCGCGTCGAGCCGCGAGTAGGCGCCGATGCCGAAGCCCTCGACGAAGGCGCTGCTGGTCAGCACGTCGTTGCCGTAGCCGCTGATCCGGTAGTCGCGCATGTAGTCCGACGAGGTCGCGACGTTGATGCTGGTGCCGTAGTGCCAGTGGTCGTTCCAGGCGAAGTCGGCGTTGGCGAACAGGTAGCCCGATAGGCCCAGCGTGCCGTGGTCGGTGGTGTCGCCGCTGACCTCGTAGGGGGTGCGGGTATCGTAGGCGAGCGCGCCGGTGAGGTTGAAGCGACCCTCGTTGAGCCGGTCGCGATACTGCGCGGTGAATTGCGGGCCGGTGTCGGACGCGATCAGCGGCACGAAGGTCGCGTCGGAGGAGTCGTTGATCACCAGGTAGTAGGGCAGCGTCACGTAGGTGCCGAGGTTCTTGTCGTGCGGCGAGATGTTGGCGAGCAGGAAGCCGCTCTGCCGCTTCACCGACGGGTCCGGCACCGAGAAGTACGGCAGGTAGCCGACCGGGACGCCGAACATGTCGAGGTAGCTGTCCTCGTACTCGATGCGCTTGTGCTCGAGGTCCTGCGTCGCCGAGGCCGAGCGCAGCTGCCAGAACGGCGCCTGCTCGGGATGCGCCGCGCACAGCTTGCAGGCGGTGTACACCGCGCGCGACATCTGGTTGATCTTGCCGTCGGTGCGACGCGCGCCGTTGGCGGCGAGCTTGGCGTTCATCGCCAGCAGGGCGCGCATGTCGTCCATCACCGCCTGGCGCATGCCCTGGGTCAGCTCTGCGTACTGCGCGAACAGCACCTGGCCGTCCGGCTCGACCAGCACGACGTGGCCGGTGGCAGCGGCGACGCCGGTGGTGCGGTCGTAGGTGACCTTGTCGGCGCGCAGGATGTGGTCGTTCTGCCAGATCTCGACGTGGCCGGTCCAGGTGACCAGCGCGCGCTTGCTGTCGTAGGAGACGCTGTCCGACTGGAAGGTGACCGGCTCGTCGCGCGACAGCGGCGCGCCCTTGTGCGACAGGCCCGGAAGCGCGACCTGCGCCGGCGCCGGCGCAACGCACAAGGCGGCCAGCACGGGACCCGCCCAGGCGCCGCGCAGCAC
>CAXTOC010000265.1:0-3822 GCA_964245725.1 uncultured Acetobacteraceae bacterium
CCTGGCACTTCCCGGAGAAGCTCATTCCGCTGGTGACGATCAACGCCATCGAGGGAGGTGAACTCCCGGTCTACGGCGACGGCTCCAACCAGCGCGACTGGCTGTTCGTCGAGGACCACGCCGAGGCCCTGGTGCGCGCGGTGGAGCATGGCCGGCCCGGCGAGACCTACGCGATCGGCGCGCGCCAGCCGCGTTCCAATCTCGAGGTGGTGCAGGCCATCTGCCGCGTGCTCGACGAGCTGCGCCCCGATCCCGCGGGACCGCGCGCACGGCTGATCCGTTACGTGACCGATCGGCCCGGCCACGATTTCCGTTACGAGATCGACGCCTCGCACGCGCAGCGGGCGCTGGATTGGCGCTCCGCCCATGATTTCGATCGCGGCATAAGGCGCACCGTGCAATGGTATCTCGATCACCAGGCCTGGTGGTCGGAGATCCGCAGCAAGCGCTACACCGGCCAGAGGCTTGGGACCGCAGCATGAGCAGACTTGCCGAGGCGTCCCGATCCGACAGGCTCGCGGCCGAGAAGCCGATGAAGGGCATCCTGCTGGCCGGAGGGTCGGGCACCCGGCTGCACCCGATGACGCTGGCGGCCAGCAAGCAGCTGCTTCCGGTGTACGACAAGCCGATGATCTACTACCCGCTCAGCACGCTGATGCTGGCCGGGATCCGCGACATCATGATCATCTCGACGCCCGACGACCTGCCGCAGTTCGAGCGCCTGCTCGGCGACGGCGGTCGCCTCGGGGTACGGTTCTCCTACCGCGTGCAGCCGAGCCCGGACGGCATCGTGCAGGCGTTCCTGATCGCCGACGACTGGTTGGAGAACGCCCCCTGCGCGCTGGCGCTCGGCGACAACCTGGTGTTCGCCGATCATCTCGGAATCGCGTTGCGCAACGCGGCCGCCCGGCCGGAGGGTGCGACCGTGTTCGCCTATCAGGTGCGCGATCCGGAACGATACGGCGTCGTCAGCTTCGACGAGGCCGGACGCGCGCTCGAGCTGGTCGAGAAGCCGGCCAATCCGCAGTCCAACTGGGCGATCATCGGGCTGTATTTCTACGACAGCCGAGTCAGCGACTTCGCGCACCGCATCAGGCCCTCGGCGCGCAACGAGCTCGAGATCACCGACCTCAACCGCTTCTACCTAGAGGAAGGCTCGCTGCAGGTCGAGCGTCTCGGTCGCGGCTGCGCCTGGCTCGATGCAGGCATGCCGGACAGCCTGATGCAGGCGGGAACGTTCGTGCAGACCATCCAGTCCAGGCAGGGCATGCTGGTCGGCTCCCCCGAAGAGGTCGCCTTCCGCATGGGCTTCATCGACGCGCAGAGCCTGCGCGGCCACGCTCGTCGCCTGAGCAAGACCGAGCTCGGACGCCTGCTGCTGGAGCTGGCGGACGGCATGCATAGCTGAGGAGAACGACGTGAAGGTCGAGCGTCTCGAGATTCCTGACGTCATCCTGGTCACGCCGCCCCGCTTCGGCGACAGCCGGGGCTTCTTCTCCGAGACCTACAACCTGCCGCGCATGGAGGCGGCGGGCATCACGCTGCCCTTCGTCCAGGACAATCACAGCCTGTCGCGGCAGCGCGGCGTGGTGCGCGGCCTGCACTGCCAGGTGGCGCCGCATCCGCAGGGCAAGCTGGTGCGCTGCGTCCAGGGCGCGATCTACGACGTCGCGGTGGATGCCCGCGTCGGCTCGCCGAGCTACGGCAAGTGGGTCGGCGCCGAGCTGTCGGAAGAGAACTGGTCGCAGCTCTGGGTGCCCCCGGGCTTCCTGCACGGCTTCTGCACGCTCACCGACGACAGCGTGGTGCAGTACAAATGCACCGACCTCTGGAACAAGGAGGCCGAGCGCGCGGTGATCTGGAACGACGCCACGATCGACATACGCTGGCCGATCGGCGGGTCGGAGGCGGTGCTGTCCGACAAGGACAAGCTCGCACCCGGCTTCGCCGAGGCGCATGGCTGGTTTCATCTCTGATGGCGATACTCTCCATCCAGGGCGGCCCGATCCTGGTCACCGGCGGCACCGGCCAGCTCGCCTCGTCGCTGGCCGCCTGCGGCGGTCCGCGGATCCACCGCGTCGGCCGCCCGGCGTTCGACTTCGACCAGCCCCAGGAGATCCGCGCGCTGTTCGCCGCCGTCGCGCCCGTCGCCGTGGTCAACGCCGCGGCCTGGACCGCGGTCGATGCCGCCGAGACCGATCCGGAAGGCGCGACGCGGGCCAACCGCGACGGTCCGGCGCTGCTCGCCGAGCTCTGCCGCGATGCCGCCGTCCCGCTGATCCACGTTTCCACCGACTACGTGTTCGACGGCGACAAGGGCGCCCCCTACGTGGAGACCGATCCCACCTCGCCGACCGGCATCTACGGCCGCACCAAGGTCGAGGGCGAGCAGGCGGTCCTGGCCGCTTGGTCGCGCACCATCGTGCTGCGCACCTCCTGGGTCTACTCCGCGACCGGCAAGAACTTCGTCCGCACGATGATCAATGCCGGGCTCAGGAACCCGACCCTGAAGGTGGTGGGCGATCAGTGCGGCGCGCCGACCAGCGCCGACGACCTGGCGGAGGCGATCATCGACATCCTTGCCGCGATCGAGGCCGGCGGCTGGAACGACGCCTACGGCGGCATCTACCACGCCGCCGGCACCGGCGAGACCACCTGGCACGGTCTCGCCGTCGCGACCCTGGAAGCCGCCGCCCGGCACGGCCGCACCATGCCCAACGTGATCGCGATCCGCACCGAGGACTGGCCGACCCCGGCGCGTCGTCCGGCCGATTCGCGGCTCGACTGCGACAAGCTCGAGCGCGTCTTCGGCGTCCGCCTGCCGGCCTGGCGACGCAGCCTGGCCCTGACCGTCGACCGCCTGCTCGAAGCGCCCGCGCCTTGATGCGCAGCACGGCCCTGCCAGCCGACCCGGGGCGACGGGCGCTCCCGGCCAAGCTGACGCCGTTCTAGGGTCGGGTGCGGCTTGGACCAGCTCGAGGTGCGCCTGGACGCGGCCGAAGCGAAGCCGGAGGCGCATCGCGTCCGTGGACCCGCGGCGCCGGGCGCGCCGGAGCCGGTCGCGATCCTGCTCTCGACCTATAATGGTGCGGCCTACCTCGCCGAGCAGCTGGCGAGCCTGCTCGCCCAGACCCACCGGCGCTGGACCCTGTACTGGCGCGACGACGGCTCGACCGATGGCACCGTGACGATCATGACCGGCTTCGCCGAGGGTCCGGGCGCCGGACGCTGCGTGCGCCTGCCCTCCGACGGCGGCCATCTCGGCATCGCCGCCTCCTTCCTGGCGCTGCTGCGACAGGTCCCGTCCGATCATCTCGTCGCCTTCGCCGATCAGGACGACGTCTGGCTGCCGCGCAAGCTGGAACGCGGCCTGATCGGCCTGGGCGATCCGCGCGCGGCGCGGCCGGCGCTGTACTGCGCGCGCCAGCGCCTGGTCGACGGCTCGCTCAGGCCGCTCGGGCTGTCGCCGCGGCTCGACGCGCTGCCGGCTTTCCCCGCCTCGCTGACCCAGAACATCGCGACCGGCTGCACCGTGATGCTCAACCCTGCGGCGGTCGGCCTGATCACCCGCAGCCATCCGCCGCAGGGGACGCTGCACGACTGGTGGTCCTACCTGCTGGTGGGTGCGGCGGGCGGCAGGTTGATCGCCGACCCGGTGCCGGTCGTGCTCTACCGCCAGCACCAGCAGAACGCGGTCGGCGCTCCGCACTCGGTGCTGCGCCGCGGCCTGATGGCGCTCCGGCGCGGTCCGGACGCGTTCATGCAGCTGTTCCGGGTGCATGTCGCGGAGCTGGCAGCGCAACCCGCGGCGCTGTCGCCGCG
>CAXTOC010000266.1:0-374 GCA_964245725.1 uncultured Acetobacteraceae bacterium
CACCAGCTGGTCTGTGCCGGGCCAGTGCCCGCGCCCAGGCGCGCCCCCGAAGCCGCACTGGCCCGGCACAGACCAGCTGGTGGACGACGCGGCGGCGATGGTGCGCCTGCTGGCGCACGCGGACCCCGGCTCGCCGCTCTACGTGATGGGCGAGAGCATGGGTGGGGCGGTGGCGATGTGCCTCGCGGCGCGGCCTGATCCGCTGCCGGTGTCGGGCTTCGTGCTGCTGGCGCCGGCGGTGTGGAGCAGCGACCAGATGAGCCCGCTGATGACCGGCTCGCTCTGGACGGCGGCCACCGTGCTGCCGGACTGGCAGCTCAGCGGGCGCGAGCTGCCGCTGCACGTGCGGGCGAGCGATAACCTCGATGCGCTGT
>CAXTOC010000266.1:384-3819 GCA_964245725.1 uncultured Acetobacteraceae bacterium
GTACCGGCTGTCGTATGATCCGCTGACGCTGAAGGGCACGCGCACCACCGAGCTGCGCGGCTTGGTCTCGCTGATGACGCGGGCGGCGGCGGCGGCGCCGAAGCTGAACGGGCCGGTGCTGGTCGCCTACGGCGCGCATGACGAGCTGGTGCCGCAGTCCGCCATGGCCGCGACCTGGGGCCGGCTGCCGTCCGAGGTGCGGCGGGCCTTCTACCCGGAGGGCTACCACCTGCTGCTGCGAGACCGCGACCGCCAGGCGGTGATCGACGACGTGGCGAGCTGGATCGATGATCCGCGTCGGGCGCTGCCCTCCGGTGCCGACGTGGCGCAGGCCGCGTGGCTGGCCGGCCGGTCGTGGCAGGCGAAGGTGCCGCTGTGGCTGCCCGCCGGCCTGGACGGCCTGGCGCCCGACGAGAGCGGCGGCGTGGACTGAGAGATCCGGACCCTTGGCAGGGGGTGGTGATCAGGCTATGCACGGCACGCTGGACCCGTAGCTCAGCTGGATAGAGCGTCGCCCTCCGAAGGCGAAGGCCGAAGGTTCGAATCCTTTCGGGTCCGCCAGAGTAACGAACATTTCAGGATCTCGGCGCCGGCTGCCCTCGATCTTTCTGTGCCGATCCGGCTTTCAGCCAGGCGTGGCCGGGGCGAGGTTCCACGGAACAGGGATATCATCATGAGCGAGAACGTTGCGGCCTCAGGAAATCATCTTCGCGAGGCGCTGGTTCCGATACGCGCCGGAATCGAAAAGCAGCCGCTGAGACCTGACACCCACATCGTCGTCAAGCAGCACGGCGAGGGCTCGAGTCTGCTCTGCCCGCGTTGCGGCAACAACTACCTGCATCATCGCGGCGTCGCCGCCTTCGACCGCAGCGAGGATGCGGAGACGGTGCTCAAGACCAGCGTCGAGGTCGGCAAGACGACGGTGCAGCTGGTGGCGCAAGCGGACTCGGGCAATCCGAGCATGCGCCGCGACGGCCTCGTGATCCAGTTCTGGTGCGAGAACTGCGGCGGTGGCGATGACGGCAGCAGCATCATCGAGCTCACGCTGGCGCAGCACAAGGGCGAGACCGAGGTGGCCTGGCGGTTCACGCCGCTGGATGGCATGCGGGTGAGGAAGGCCGGCTGAGGCGGTCCCGCCGGCAGCGTGCGCCGCCGGCGTGAAGTCGTAAAATCTAGAGAGCCCCGACGGCATCCTTGGGCGGCTCGATCCAGCCCACATCCCGCAGTGCCTCGCCGCTCGGGCGGCTTGGCCCCGTGGCGCGGCGTCAGTATCTTCATCTTCTTCCGCCTGCTGGGGCGTCCGGAGCTTGTGCCGGCTGCCGGCGTGCGGCATCACTCTTCATCATCTTCAAGAGGGAAGCGCCGGCATGGCAGGGACGTACCTCATCACCGGCGGCGCAGGCTTCATCGGGCGCTACCTCTGTGAGGACCTGCTGGCGCACGGCCATCGCGTGCGCATCCTCGACGCGCTCATAGATCAGGTGCATGGGCAGGTGCATGGCCCTGGGGCGCGCCAGCTGCCGGCGCAGATCGCCCCCGAGGTCGAGTTCGTGCACGGCGATATCCGCGATGCGGGCGCGGTCGACGAGGCGCTGCTCGGCACCGACGGGGTGTTCCACCTGGCCGCCGAGGTCGGCGTCGGCCAGAGCATGTACGAGATCGCGCGCTATGTCGGGGTGAACGATCTCGGCACCGCGGTGCTGCTGGAGCGGCTGGCGGCCCGGCCGGTGCGCCGGCTGGTGGTGGCGTCCTCGATGAGCGTCTACGGCGAGGGGATGTACGCCCGGCCGGACGGCAGCGAGGACGGCCATGTCCGGCGCGTGCTGAAGGACGGCTCCACGCGCTGGGATCCCGCCGGCGCCGACGGCGTGGCGCTGTCGCCGCGTCCTACCGACGAGTCCAAGCCGGTCGATCTGGCCTCGGTCTACGCCGTCACCAAGTTCGTCCAGGAACGCAACAGCCTGATCGTCGCGCGCGCCTATGGCATGGAGGCGGTGGCGCTGCGCCTGTTCAACGTCTTCGGACCGGGCCAGGCGCTGTCCAATCCCTACACCGGCGTGCTGGCGAATTTCGGCGCGCGGCTGCTCAACGGCCAGTCGCCGCTGGTGTTCGAGGACGGCATGCAGAAGCGCGACTTCGTGCATGTCCGCGACGTGGCGCGCGCGTTCCGCCTGGCGATGGAACGAACCGAGGCGGCGGGTCAGGTCATCAACGTCGGCAGCGGCCGCTCGTACACGATCGGCAGCATCGCGGAGATGCTCGCCGAGGCCATGCAGGTTCCGGAGCTGGCGCCGCGCCTGCTCGGCAAGGCGCGCGCCGGCGACATACGCCATTGTTTCGCCGACATCGGCAAGGCGCGTGAGCTGCTCGGCTTCGTCCCGGAGCATCTGCTCGAGGACACGCTCGACGAGGCCGCGGCCTGGATACGCAGCTCGGACGCGACCGATCGGGGCGAGCAGGCCAGGAAGCAGCTCGAGGCGCGCGGGTTGATGGCATGAAGCGGCTGGCGACAGGCTCGGCCGCGTGCCCGGCTGCAGCGCCGCCTTTCGGTTTCGTCGAATGGTTCCGCATCGGCGAGTACGAGCGCGCGCGGCAGGCGGTCGCCGGGATGAAGGCGGCCGGCGCCGCCTACCTGCGCACCCACCTTTCGTGGGCGGAGCATCAGGCGCCGGGCGGCGAGGCCTGGTATGACTGGCTGATCCCGACGCTGGCCGAGGCGTTCGACCTGCTGCCCTGTGTGCACTACACGCCGCCCTCGCTGTCGCGCAACGGCCGCTCCTCCGGCGCGCCGCGTCGGCTCGCCGACTATGCTGATTTTATCGATACCGTATTGACCCGCTACGGCGCGCATTTCCGCACCATCGAGCTCTGGAACGAACCCAACAACCTGCTCGACTGGGACTGGCGCGAGGATCACGACTGGCTGCTGTTCTGCGAGATGGTCGGCGGCGCCGCGCATTGGGCAAGGCAGCGCGGCTGGAGCGTGGTGCTGGCCGGTCCCAGCCCGTTCGATGCGTACTGGCTCGAGCTGATGGGGCAGCGCGGCGTGCTGGCGACGGTCTCGGCGGTCGGGCTGCACGGCTTCCCGGGAACCTGGGACAGCAGGGCCAACAACTGGCTCGGCTTCGAGGCGCACGTCGCGGAGATGCGCTCGGTGCTCGACCGTCATAATCCACAGGCGCAGATCTGGCTGACCGAGACAGGATATTCCACCTGGCGATGCGACGAGGCGATGCAGGTGCAACGCTTCCGCGAGGCCTTGGCGGCACCGGTCGAGCGCATGTACTGGTATGGCTGGCAGGACCTGGCGCCGACCGTGCCGACCCAGGAGGGCCTCAACTTCGATCCCAGGCACTACCATCTCGGCGTGACCGATGCAGGGGGGCGGCCGAAGCTGCTGCGCCGGCTGCTCGAGACGGGCGGCAGCGAGGGCGT
>CAXTOC010000267.1:0-3816 GCA_964245725.1 uncultured Acetobacteraceae bacterium
GTGTTGACGCCGCGCCGGCTGCCGTCCGGCAGCGTCTCGATCCCGCGCGGCACGCCGAAATAGATCCCGCCCACGGTCTCGCGCACGATCATGATGTCGAGCCCGCGCACCACGTCCGCCTTCAGCGTGCTCGACTCCACCAGCGGGTCGAGCACCAGCGCCGGCCGCAGGTTGGCGAACAGGCCGAGCTCCCGGCGCAGGGTCAGGATCGCCAGCTCCGGCCGCAGCTCGAAGCCGAGATGATCCCAGCGCGGACCACCGACCGCGCCGAACAGCACCGCGTCCGCCTCACGCGCCGCCCGCACCACCTCGTCGCGGATCGGCACGCCGTGCGCCTCGATTGAGGCGCCGCCCACCAGCTCCTCTGTGACGTCGAAGCTGATGCCCCGCCGGCGCGACAGCCAGCCGACGATGCGGCCGACCTCGCGCATCACCTCGGGGCCGATCCCGTCGCCGGGCAGCACGAGCAGCTTCTTGTTGGACGGCATCAGCGAGCTTTCAGACGGGGTGAAGACAGGGTGCCGCGATGCCTGATCCGGCGATCAATCAAGCGGGATCGACGGCATCCAGGGTGCGCTCTCGGCCCGTCGCTGCTCGAAACGATCGATCGCCTCCGCGTGCCGCAGGGTCTGGCCGATATCGTCGAGGCCCTCCAGAAGCAGGTGGCGTCGCCACGGGTCGATCGTGAAGCCGATCTCCTCGCCGTCCGGACGCACCACGACCTGCCGCTCTAGGTCGACGCTGAGGCGCGCATTGCCGCCCAGTGCGGCGTCGCGCATCAGGCGGTCGCAGAGCTCGCGCGGCAGGCAGATCGGCAGCATCCCGTTCTTGAAGCAGTTGTTGTAGAAGATGTCGGCGAAGGACGGCGCGATCACGCAGCGTATGCCGAAGTCCAGCAGCGCCCAGGGCGCATGCTCGCGCGAGGAGCCGCAGCCAAAGTTCTCGTGCGTGATCAGGATCCCCGCCTGCCGGTACGGCTCCCGGTTGAGGACGAACTCGGGCCGCTCCGCGCCGTGCTCGAAGCGCATGGCGTCGAACAGGTTCGCACCCAGTCCGGAGCGCCTGATGGTCTTGAGGAAGCGCGACGGGATGATCTTGTCGGTGTCGATGTTGGCCTCCGGCAGCGGGGCTGCGATCGCCGTCAGGATCGTGAAGGGCTGCATCAGGCGAGTTCCCGCACGTCGGTCAGCCGCCCGGTGACCGCGGCGGCGGCGGCCATCGCCGGCGACAGCAGGTGGGTGCGCCCGCCGGGACCCTGCCGGCCCTCGAAGTTGCGGTTCGAGGTCGAGGCGCAGCGCTGCCCAGGCCTGAGCTTGTCAGGGTTCATGCCGAGGCACATCGAGCAGCCGGCCTCGCGCCACTCGAACCCCGCTTCGCGGAAGATACGGTCCAGCCCCTCGCGCTCCGCCTGCAGCTTCACCAGCCCCGAGCCGGGCACCACCATCGCGCGCACGCCTTCGGCCACGCGGCGGCCGGCGGCGACGGCGGCGGCGGCGCGCATGTCCTCGATGCGGGCGTTGGTGCAGGAGCCGATGAACACGACGTCCACCGACACCTCGGACAGCTTCTGGCCCGCGCCGAGGCCCATGTACTCGAGCATCCGCTGCATCCGCGCGCGACGCTCCTCGTCCTGCACCGCCGCCGGATCGGGCACCGCACCGGTAATCGGCACCACGTCCTCGGGGCTGGTGCCCCAGGTGACCATCGGCGCGATCGTCGCCGCGTCGAGCACCACCTCGCGGTCGTAGGCGGCATCCCGGTCGGACGCCAGCGTGCGCCAATACGCCACCGCGCGCTCGAAAGCCTCGCCGCGCGGCGCGAATGGCCGATCCCTGACATAGGCGAAAGTGGTCTCGTCGGGCGCGATCAGGCCGGCGCGCGCGCCGGCCTCGATCGACATGTTGCAGATCGTCATGCGCCCGGCCATGTCGAGGCCACGTATCGCCGTTCCCGCGAACTCGATCACGTGGCCGGTCCCTCCGGCGGTGCCGATGCGGCCGATGATCGCCAGCATCACGTCCTTGGCGCTGACGCCCATGGGCAGCTCGCCCTCGACCGACACCCGCATGTTCTTCGCCGGACGCTGCACCAGCGTCTGCGTCGCCAGCACGTGCTCCACCTCGGAGGTGCCGATGCCGAAGGCGAGCGCGCCCAGCGCGCCGTGCGTGGAGGTGTGGCTGTCGCCGCAGACGATGGTCATGCCCGGCAGCGACAGTCCCTGCTCCGGCCCGATGATGTGCACGATGCCCTGTCGCGGGGAGAGCAGCGGGAAATACGGTACCCCGAAGGCGGCGACGTTGCGCTCCAGGGTCTCGATCTGCAGCCGGCTCTCCGGTTCCTCGACCGGCAGGCTGCGGTCGCTGGTCGGCACGTTGTGGTCGACCACGGCGATGGTGGCGTCCGGCCGGCGCACGCCGCGTCCGCTCAGCCGCAGCCCCTCGAAGGCCTGCGGGCTGGTCACCTCGTGCACCAGGTGGCGGTCGATGTAGATCAGCGCGGTGCCGTCATCGAGAGGCTCGACCACGTGGCTCTGCCAGATCTTGTCGAACAGCGTGCGGCCTCGGGCTGGCCGCGGCATTGACGGATCGCGCATCGATCGCCTTCCTCCGGAGCTCGCGGGCGGCCGCGGCGCTACTCGGCGGCCGGCGCCGCCGCGACCTCGCGAGCGCGCTCGGCGATGCGCGCCGACTTGCCGCGACGGCCGCGCAGGTAATACAGCTTGGCCCGGCGCACGTCGCCGCGGCGCACCACGAAGATCTCCGCGATGGTCGGCGCGTAGAGCGGGAACACGCGCTCCACGCCCTCGCCGTACGAGATCTTGCGCACGGTGAAGTTGCTGCCCAGCCCCTTGTTGGAGCGGGCGATCACCACGCCCTCGTAGGCCTGCACGCGGGTGCGCTCGCCTTCCACCACCTTCACCGACACCCGCACGGTGTCACCGGGCGCGAAGCGCGGCACCGCGCGGGCCTCGGTGAGTCGGGCGATCTGCTCGGCCTCGTACTGCTGGATGACGTTCATGGTTCGGCTTCCTCCGGAATGATCAGCGTGCATGGCCGCCGGCCTGGGCCGGCGGCGCGGTGTTCGTGACGGGATGCGGCGCGCCGGCGGCCCACAGGTCGGGCCTGCGCGTGCGCGTCGCCTCCCTCGCCTGCGCGTCGCGCCAGGCGGCGATGGCGGCATGGTGGCCGGACAGCAGGACCGGCGGCACCGCCCGCCCCTGCCACTCCGCCGGCCTGGTGTAGTGCGGGTATTCCAGCAGCCCGCCCGAGAAGCTTTCCTCCGCCGCGCTGTCCTCCGACCCCATCACGCCCGGCAGCAGCCGCACGCAGGCGTCGAGCAGCACCAGCGCCGCCACCTCGCCGCCGGACAGCACGTAGTCGCCGACGCTGAGCTGCTCGACCGCGCGCGCTTCCAGCACCCGCTCGTCCACGCCCTCGTACCGGCCGCACAGCAGCACCGCGCCCGGACCGGAGACGAGGCGGCAGACGTCGGCCTGACGCAGCGGCCGCCCGCGCGGCGTCAGGTAGACCACCGGCAGCGCCTGGCCCTCCGTTGCTTCCCCGATCGCCGCGTCCACCACGTCCGGCCGCATCACCATGCCGGCCCCGCCGCCGAACGGCGTGTCGTCCACGGCGCGGTGCCGGCCGAGCCCGTGCGCGCGCAGGTCGTGCGTCCGCAGCGACCACACCCCCTCGCCCAGCGCCCGCCCGGCGAGGGAATGCCCCAGCGGCCCGGGAAACATCTCCGGGAACAGGGTGAGCACCTTGGCCTGCCAGCTCACGACGCGGCCTCGAACGACTCGTCCGTCACCTCGAT
>CAXTOC010000268.1:0-3810 GCA_964245725.1 uncultured Acetobacteraceae bacterium
CTTCCTCCGGTGATCAGCGCCACCTTGCCGGCAAGTCCCAGATCCATCGCCGTGTCCCCCTGCCCGGCCGATCCTGCGACGACCGCCGCCTGCGGTCCAGAACCGATCGAGGGGGGCCTGGGGCCTGAGGCCCCAGCGGGTCCGGGGCGGCGCCCTGGCCTTCGCCGCTCAAGCCGCCCGGACCAGCACGATGAACGAGCTCATCTCGCCCGAGAGCTGCTCCGCCTGCCGGGACAGCTCGGCCGCCGCGCTGAGCACCTGACCGGCCGCTGCCCCGGTCCCCTCGGCGGCCAGGCTCACGCCGCCGATATTGGCCGTGACGTCCTGGGTGGCGTGCGCCGTCTGCTGCACGTTGCGCGCGATCTCGGCGGTCGCGGCACCCTGCTGCTCGACCGCAGCCGCGATCGTCGTCGCGATCGCGCTGACATCCTGCACCGCGGCGGTGATGCCGCGTATTGCCTCGACCGCTTCCCGTGTGGCGGCCTGGATCTGGCCGATCTGCGTGCCGATCTCGTCGGTGGCGCGCGCGGTCTGATTCGCCAGACCCTTGACCTCGGAGGCGACCACCGCGAAGCCCTTGCCGGCCTCGCCGGCGCGCGCCGCCTCGATGGTCGCGTTCAGCGCCAGCAGGTTGGTCTGGGCGGCGATCCCGGTGATCAAGCCGACCACGCTGCCGATCCTGTCGGCGCCCTCGGCCAGGGCACGCACGATCGCGTCGGTGCGCTGCGCGTCGCGCACGGCCTTGCCGGTCATCTCGGCCGACTGCGCCACCTGGCGACTGATCTCCCCGATCGAGCTCGAAAGCTCCTCGGCGGTGGATGCGACGACCTGGACGCCGACGCTCGCCTGCGCTGCCGCCGTGGCCACGTTGGCCGCCTGCTGGTTGGTCTGGCTCGCCGTTCCGGTCATCGATCGCGCCGTCGCCTCCAGCTGCGTCGAACTCGCGGCCAGTGACGCGGCGAGGTGGCCCAGCTTGGCCTCGAGGTCGTCGGCGAGGCCGCGCATGCTCGCCCGGCGTTCCCGCGCCGCCGCCTCCTTGATCTGCTCCTGCTCCGCCGCGAGCTGCTCCGCCCTGATCATGTTGTCCTTGAACACCTGCACCGCCGCCGCCATCACCCCGATCTCGTCGCTCCGACGCGTCCCGGGAACTGCGACGGAATGATCGCTCGCGGCGAGCCTGCGCATCGCGCCGGTCATCGCGGAGATCGGTCTCGAGATGGTGCGGATCAGGCCGAACCCGGCGACCACGCAGAGCAGCATCATCGCTGCGAGCACCGACAGGGTCAGCACCCAGGCGCCGTGATAGACCTTGCGGTCATGCCTGGCCGCGGCCTCGCCCAGCCGGCGGTGATACAGGATATCGCGTTCGACGAGCCCGGAGACCTGGTCGGACAGCTCCGCCATCCGGGCTTCGAGCAGCGCGCCCGCGGTCTCGAGCTGGTATTTCTGCGCAAGCGTGATGAGCTGGTCGTGCAGCACCCTGTACTGGGTCATCAGCCGGTCGATACGCCGGTAGAGGTCGCGCTCCTCGCCGGCGCGGATGAACGGCGCGAACGCGGCGCGCGCGTGATCGTAGGCGGCCATGTTCCTCATGCCCTGGCCGACGGCGGAGGAGACCTCGGCCGGATCGTAGGCCATCGTCGTGCGCGCATCGGACACGCGGAGCTGCTGCACCAGCATGGCCATGTTGCCGCTCAGCGCCAGGCTCGGCAGGTAGTCGTCCGCCATCCGCGCGGCGACGCCGTTCATCACCCTCATGCGCTCGATCGCGGAGCCGCCGAGCGTCAGCGATGCGAGCAGCAGGACCGTGAAGACACAGGCGATCCTCTTGCCGATCGAGAAGCTGCGTGCCCGTCTGGCTCTCGGCATCGATCCGATCCATCTCGTCTGGCCGGGGCATCGCGCGCCGCATGCCCTGGGTGACCACATCTTGGATCGGCAAGTCAGAACGAAGCGTTAACGTCGCCGCTCATCGGGCTCGGCCGGCCGCATCCGCATGGTCCGAGACGATCCGGATCATCGAGGCGAAGCCCTCGGGGGTCCAGGCGGCGCGACCGATGAACAGCCCGTCCACGTCCGAGATCGCGACCAGCTCGGGGCCGTTGCGCGGCGTCACCGAGCCGCCATAGACGATCCGCGTCCACGCCGCCGCATCGCCCCAGGTGTCGCCGAGCAGGCCGCGCAAGGCGGCGAGACGGTGCGCCACGTAGTCGGGCGCGGCGGCTTCGGATTGGCCGATCGCCCAGCGCGGCTCGTAGGCCAGGATGATCGAGGCCACCTCGTGGCCAGGGCGGCCGTCCAGCACGGTGCGCAGCTGCGCCGCGAGCGCGTGGTCGGCGCGCCCGGTGCGCCTGTCTTCCGCACACTCGCCGATGCACAGGATCGGGGTCAGCCCCGCCGCGAGTGCCGCATCGGCCTTCAGCCTCACCCGCTCGTAGCTCTCGCCGAAATGGGCGAGGCGCTCGGAGTGCGCGAGCTCGACGTAGCGGCAGCCGGCCTCGACCAGCATCGGCGCGGAGATCTCGCCGGTCCAGGCGCCGGAGGGCTGCCAGTGCATGTTCTGGCCGCCGATACCGACGGCGGATCCGGCGAAAGCCGCCCGCGCGGCATGCAGCGAGGTGAAGGGCGGCAGCACGAAGAGCTCGACATGCTCGTGCGCGATGTCGCGCAGCGCGGCGCGCAGGGCGGCGGCGTAGTGCTGCACCTCGGCGGCGACGATGTTCATCTTCCAGCCGGTTCCGGCCAGCGATCTGCGACCCACGACGATCCTCCCGAGCCCGGCCACGGCTTGTACGACGCGCGAGCCGGCCTCACCACCTCCCCGGGCGCTCGCTTGACGGCTGGAAGCGTAGAATTTGCTACCCTGTTGCCACTGCCATCAGCCCATCACAGCGTCTCGGGCGCGATTCTGCGTCCGGTGCCGAAGACGGCCTTCCGGCGCGGTCGCATCACGCCGACGCCGCATATCTCTACGCGTCCGGTGCATTGAGCGGCGCCTTGCCCCGTCCGAGCCAGGCGAGACCGGAGCTCGGCTCGTACGGCGCGGTGCTGCGCGAGGCGATCCGCACCGCGCTGCCCTCCTGGCGCCGCGTCTCGCCCACCATCCTGTACTGCGCGCGCACGCTGGCCGCGATCGGCATCGCCCTGCACACCGCCTTCACGCTGCAACTGCAATCGCCGCTCTCGTCGGTGGTCACGGTGCTGATCGTGGCCAATCCGGTGACCGGCGCCCTGATCTCCAAGAGCCTGTGGCGCCTGCTCGGCACCTTGCTCGGCGCCGCGGGCGCGGTGCTGCTGATGGCGGTCCTGGCGCAGAGCCCGATGCTGTTCGCGATCGTGTTCTCGCTGTGCATCGGCGACTGCGCGCATTCGGCTACGTCGTGTTCTTCAACGCGATGATCACGGTGCGCAACCCGATCAGCTTCGACGACGTCGCGCTGGTCAATGGCTGGCTCGCCTTCGCACTGGGCGCAGCCGCCCTCGTCGTGGGGTTCCGCGCGCTGCTGCCGCCGGATCCGCGACGCGATGCCGACCGGCTGTTGCGTTCGATCATCCGCGCGCTGACGCGCCTGGGCCGCCCGGGAGCACCGTCGGAGGTGGAGCTCTGGGAGGACTTGCAGATGCAGAAGGCGCTGCGCCTGATCCAGCGCACGGCACCGATGCCGCCCGCCCTGCGCCACCGGCTCATCGACTGCGCCTTCGTCAGCATCGAGATCGGCCGCTGCGTGCTGCGGCTGCGCGACCTGCTTCCGGAGGTCGCGCTCGCGCCGGCGGACCGCGAGGCGGTGCTGGCGACGCGGTCCGCGATCG
>CAXTOC010000269.1:0-3799 GCA_964245725.1 uncultured Acetobacteraceae bacterium
ACTCGACATCGTGCGCGGCGAAGGCAGGCGCTGCCCGGTGCCGCGTCGCGAGGTCGACCTCACGCTCGACGCCCGGATCGCGCGTCCGGGCACCAGCATGGAGCGCATCGCCGCCCTCTACGGTCGCGCGCCGGCGCCGAACGGGCGCAGCAGCTACGGCCTGCCCGGCACGCAGCCGGACGCGGCGCCGCTGACCCTGACCCTGCTGCTGCGCAACCGCCTGGTCGAGACCAGCTGGCTCGCCGGGACGCCCGAAGACTGAGAGGCGCGGCTTGGCTTACGCCGCAATACCCACTCTACTCCCCGATCACCGCAGTCCCAGAGGACGCTCAGAGGATCTTCATGCAGTCCGACCATCCGCTTCCCATCGAGGCCGGCGCACGCCGAGGCGTCGTCACGGTCACGATGAACCCGGCCTTCGACCTGACCTGCTTCATCCCCGTCCTCCGGCTCGGCGAGGTGGGGCGGCTGCGCGCGCAGAGGCTCGATTGCGGCGGCAAGGGGATCAACGTCGCCTGCTTCCTGGCCGGCTACCAGGTGCCGGTGATCGCGACCGGCTTCGTCGGCGAGGCCAACGCCGAGCCGTTCCGCCAGCTGTTCCGCGACAGCCAGGTCGAGGATCGCTGCATCCAGGTACCGGGCGCCACCCGCACCAACATCAAGCTCGTCGAGGAAGAGGCGGTGCGGGTGACCGACCTGAACGCGACCGGCTTCACGGTCCGCCACGAGGACGAGCTGCGGCTGATCGAGGGCGTCGCCGAGGCGGCACGGGGCTGTCGCTGGGTGGTGATCGGCGGCAGCCTGCCGCTCGGCTGCCGGCCGGAGCTGGTGCCGCGCCTGGTCGAGGCGGCTCGCGCGGCGGGTGCGAAGGTGATGCTCGACACCTCCGGCCGACCGCTGGCGGCGGGGCTGGAGGCGCATCCGGACGCGGTCAAGCCGAACCGCAAGGAGCTGGGCGACGTGCTCGACCGTCCGATCGACCGGGAGTTCGACATCGTCGATGCGGCACTGGCGCTGCAGCGTCGCGGCGTCGGCACCGTGATCCTGTCGATGGACGCCGAAGGCGCGGTGTTCACCGACGGCAGCGAGGTCATACGCGCGGTCGGCACCGCGCGCTCGGTGCAGTCGACGGTCGGCGCCGGCGATGCTCTCGTCTCGGGCTATATCCTGGGCAGCCTGCGCGGACTGGACCTGGGGGCCTGCGCCCGGCTCGGCACCGGCTTCGCGCTCGGCGCGCTGGAGACGGTGGGGCCGCATCTGCCGCCCCGGGAGACCATCGAGGCGCTGGCGGCGAGCGTCGCGGTCAGCCGGTTCGACCGTCCGCAGCCGGTTCCGGCCTGAGGCAGCGATGATCCCCGACCTGGAGCTGGTAGAGGTCGCGAACGGCGAATCGTTCAAGGTCTGGTCGCACGGCTATCCGTTCAGGACCGTCCGGTGGCACTTCCACCCCGAGTACGAGATCCACCTGATCGTCACCACCACCGGGCGGATGCATGTCGGCGACTTCATCGGCGACTTCGCGCCCGGCAACCTGGTGATGATCGGCCCGAACCTGCCGCACAACTGGATCAGCGACGTGCCGGCAGGCGTCCAGATCACGTTGCGCTGCATCGTGCTGCAGTTCACCGAGGCGTTCATCAGGCGCGTCATCGAGACGCTGCCCGAGGTCGCCGTGATGGACGAGCTGATGACGGAGTCCAGGCGCGGCATCGAGTTCGCTGCCCCCACCGGCACGGCGGCGCTGCCGCTGATGCGGCAGCTGCTCGACGTCGACGGCGCGCGGCGGGTCGAGCTGTTCATGTCCCTGCTCGACCTGCTCTCGCACGGCGCGCGCAAGCCGCTCGCGAGCATCGCCTACGAGCTCAACCCGGACGACTACCTGTCGCGACCGCTCAGCCGCGTGCTCGCCTATATCAGGGCGAATCTCGGCGCCAAGCTGCGCGAGGGCGACTTCGCCGAGCGCGCCGGCCTGTCGACGAGCAGCTTCCTGGGCGCATTCCGTCGTCATGCCGGAATGAGCTTCGCGCAGTATGTCAGCAGCCTGCGCATCAAGACCGCCTGCGACCTGCTGATGGCGGACGACCGGCGGATCACCGAGATCTGCTACATGACCGGTTTCAACAACGTCTCGAACTTCAACAGGCAGTTCCTGGCCCGCAAGGGCATGTCGCCGTCGGAGTATCGCAGGAGGCACGCGGAGAACATCTCCTCGCAGCAGCACCCGGCCGGCCGCGCCAGGCGCACCGGAGGGCATGACGAACTCGCGGGGTGCCACCGCCAGACCGGCGGCAGCGGACCGGCTCGGTAACGGTATCTAAAGGATTCGGAGCGCAGGATTGCCCGGAGCGAGGCAATGGATTCAGAGCATGATCTACCGGATAACCCTGGCGCTTCCCTGCGGAAGCCGTCACGTCGCCGGCAGCCTGTCCGAAGCGACACTGATGATCGCGCTGGGATGGCGGCTGATCGCGGTGCGCGGCCGCTCGGTTCCGTGCGAGTTCCTGAGCTGACGGGAGCGACCTGGTCGCGGAGGCGAGAGGCCGGGCGATCAAGCCCGCTTCGCGCACGTCGCCGACAGCCACCGGTCTTCACAACCGGCCGGAGCACTCCCCGAGTCACTCGGCTCGATGACGGTGGCTGGATCAACCGCATCGCTTGAGCCAACCGTTCTTCCAGCCGCACCATCTGCTCGATGAGGATGCGCGCCCCCCACATCCAGCGTGATCTCGTTGATCATCAGGATCGGCGCGACATCAGGCTCAAGATCCGGATCCGGGCAAGCGGCCTGGATCGCGCGACGCTGCGTCGGTTCCGCGCTGGCAACACTCAAGAATTTCATTTCCGTATTATTACCGATCTGTCTAAAAACGTAGACGTTACATCAACTGTGAAGTAAAACCGCTGTGCAGACAAGAATATAATCGGCAGAATGCGCGTTATTAATTCAACATCGTATCGGATCGATATCGACGGCGCCGGGCCCGAGGTGATACCAGCCTTGCAGCAAACTGATGGTGGCTGGAATGCGTGTTCTTCTGGTCGAGGACGGCGTCATGGCTCAGAACATCTCCGTGTTTCTGAGATCCTCTGGCTTTACCGTCGATCATGCCGACATGGGTCACGAGGCGCTCGAGATGGCGCGCCGGTACGACTACGACCTGATCCTGCTCGAACTCATGCTGCCCGACCTGGACGGCTACGAAGTGGTCAGGCGAATGCGTGCCGCGCAGTTGGCGACCCCGGTCATCGTGCTCTCCTCGCTGTCCCGGCCGCAGGCCAAGGTGAAAGCGTTTGCGGTCGGCGCGGACGACTTCGTCGTCAAGCCGTTCGATCAGGCCGAACTGGTTGCGCGCATGCAGGCGATCCTTCGCCGCAGCAGGGGATATAGCGAACCCACGCTGCGTGTCGGTCCGCTGCAGCTGAGCCTGGAGAGCCACAAGGTCTCCGTCGATGGCCGACCACTCCGCCTGACCAACAGGGAGTATGCCATCCTCGAACTTCTGGTGCTGCGCAAGGGAAGTGTCGTGAGCAAGGATGCGTTCCTGAGCCACCTCTACGGCGGCATGGACGAGCCGGAGATGAAGATTATCGACGTCTTCGTCTGCAAGGTGCGCAAGAAATTGCAGGCGGCCGGCGCCGCCCACCTGCTCGGCACCATCTGGGGGCGTGGCTTTATACTGCGTGAAGAGGAGACCCAGCCGCAGGCGTTGTCGGATGCGCCCGTGGTCGGCATGAGACCCGCCGCGTGACGGCCTGACGATGTTCTGGTTGCGGGGACAGGATTTGAACCTGTGACCTT
>CAXTOC010000270.1:0-3798 GCA_964245725.1 uncultured Acetobacteraceae bacterium
GTGTGCGATCCCGCCTCGCGCGACCTGCCGGAGGCGGCGCGGATCGCCCTGCGGCCGGATGGCGGCCTCGCCGTAGCGGCGATGCTGGCATCCCTCGCGGCCAGGCCGGGGCAGCTGCCCGCGCTGCTGGGACTGGCCCGCGACGCAGCGGCGGCACGACGCGCGCTTGTGCTCAGAATATCGTTTCTCGAGATCCCTGCTGCAGGGTCAGGCCGTCCTTTGAGGCTAGAGCATGATCCGATCGCATAGGCTCACGGATCACGCTCTAGCCTGTTGTTCTGACCGGCATCTTTATCCGATCAGACCATTCCGTTCGATCGGATGATGCTCTAGCGAATCTGTGATATAGCGGATCGATCGGGTGGCTCGTGCCGCCGGAGCGGGGCGCGTGCCGGCATGGGATCAGAACGAATGATCAGTGCGAAGGGAGCGACGCAGAGCGCGATGCGGCCGTTCCTCGGCTACTTCGACGCCTTCGAGGACGGCGAGGCGCGCGGCTGGGCGGTCGATGCGCGCCGCAGCACGATACCGGTGCGGCTGCACGTGCTGATCGACCGTCAGGAAGTGGCGACCATCCTGTGCGACGACCTGCGCGAGGACGTGCAGGCGGCACTCGGCCATCCGACCGGCCGGCTCGGCTTCCGCTTCAGCGTCCCGGAACGTTTCATCGACGGCGAGCTGCACGCGCTGTCGTTCCGCTTCACCGACCGCAGCATCGTGCCGCTGATCGATCCGGCGCGTCCGGACGAGTACGCCGAGGAGCACGAGTTCGTGCTGCGGCGCAAGTACGAGTTCCACAGCTTCATCGACGGGATGAAGCAGGGCGCGCTGCGCGGCTGGGTGCAGAAGCTCGACGTCGCCAGCCGCGAGCGCACCGGCGGCTGCCACATCCTGCTCACCGCCGACGGCACCCGGGTGGCGCAGGTGAAGGCCGACCGCTATCGCGGCGACGTGGCGGCGGCACTTGGCGGCGATCCCAACTGCGGCTTCGAGATCATCCTGCCGCGCCAGTTCCGCCGCGGCGGCATGCAGAGCTTCCGCTTCGTGGTGACGCCGGACGACCACGAGCTGTCGGGAAGCCCGCTGACCACGACCCTGGTCGACGATGCGCTCGAGCAACGGCTGCTCGAGATCAGCGGCACGGTGGAGCGGCTGTATGGCGAGATCACCGCGCTCCGCCGCGGGATCGCCGACGTGATGCCGACGCCTTCCTACACTCTCGGTGACTACGACCGCTGGGCGCGACGCTACTACGACCGCCTGCGGGCGCGCGTCTCGACGCGGCGCAGCCGTCGCCAACGGCTCGAGGCGACGGCGCCGGAGCGTCCGCTGGTGAGCATCCTGTGCCCGACCTACAAGCCGGTGATCTCGGATTTCGTCGCCGCCGTCGACTCCGTCATCGCCCAGACCTACGAGAACTGGGAGCTGATCATCGTCGATGACGGCGGCCGGTCGCCGGAGGTGGGCAAGCGGATCGCCGCCTACTGCGCGGCCGACGCGCGCATACGCTGCATCACCCTGAAGAAGAACCTCGGCATCAGCGGCGCCACCAATGCCGGGCTCGAGGCGGTGCGCGGCGCGTGGGTCGCGTTCTTCGACCATGACGACCTGCTGGTCGACGTCGCCATCGAGCTGATGGTCGACGCCGCACAGGCGAGCGGCGCCCGCATGCTCTATTCCGACGAGGACAAGGTCGACCAGGCCGGCTACTTCCTGGAGCCGAACCTGAAGCCGGACTGGAACTACCGTTACGTCCTCGGCTGCAACTACGTGTGCCACCTGCTGTTCGTCAGTGCGGCCACCCTGACCGCGGTCGGTCCGCTGCGTCCGGAGTACGACGGCGCGCAGGATCACGACCTGATCCTGCGCCTGGCGGAGGCGCTGCCCGCCGAGCAGATCCATCACGTGCCGGAGGTGCTCTATCACTGGCGCAAGACGCCGAACTCCACCGCGGTCGACGTGTCCAGGAAGGGCTACGCGATCGAGGCCGGCGCGCGCTGCGTGGGCGATCACCTGAAGCGGCGGCAGCTCGAGGCGGAGGTGAGCCCGATCCGCGGCCTGACCCTGTATCGCGTGCGCTGGCTGGCCCGCGCGCAGCCGAGCGTCACCATCATCGTCCCGTTCAAGGATCAGATCCAGACCACGCAGCGCTGCCTCGACGCCCTGCTGTCGCAGACCGCCTACAAGCCGTTCGACATCATCCTGGTCGACAACTGGTCGGTGACGGCGGAGGCGCAGGCCTTCATCAAGCGCGCGCGCCGCTTCTCGCGGGTCCGGGTCATCACCGTCGAGGAGGACTTCAACTACTCCCGGCTGAACAACCTCGCCGCCGCCGAGACCCGGTCGGACTACCTGTTCTTCTTGAACAACGACGTGTTCGTCGATGACCCGTCCTGGCTGTCGACGCTGATCGGCGAGACCGGCCTCGCCGACGACGTCGCCGTCGTCGGCGGCAAGTTCATCTACCCGAACCGGACGATCCAGCATGCGGGCGTCGTGGTCGGACCCGACGGCATCGCGGCGCACGCCCATCGCGGCCTGCCCGAGACCGAGTACGGCTATATCGGCCGCGCCATGCTCAGCCACGAGGTGAGCGCGGTGACCGCCGCCGGCATGCTGATCCGCACCGACGTGTTCCACGAGGTGGGCGGCTTCGACGAGGTCGATCTCAAGGTGGCGTACAACGACGTCGATCTCTGCCTGCGGGTGCGCGAGGCCGGCTGGCGCGTCATCTGGTGCGCGGACTTCGTCGCCGAGCATCACGAGTCGCTGTCGCGCGGCAGCGACGACCGGCCCGAGCAGGAGGCGCGCTTCTTCCGCGAGACGCAGCTGATGAAGCAGCGCTGGGGAGCCAAGCCGCTGTTCCGGCAAGACCCGTTCTACAGCCCGTTCTTCACCGTCGACCGGCAGCCCTATTTCGACCTGGTCGATCCGGCGGACGAGCCCGCGCCGGCGACGTCCTGAGCGACCTGCCCCGGAGCCGGTCGGTCGAGGCCCAGCGTCTCGAGGACGGCGCCGAGTCGGCCCAGCGATGCCTCGGGGACCGGCAGGATCGGACGCGGCGGCGCGGCGTCGCAGAGGCCGAGCCGGTTCGCTGCGGCGTAGATGACGCGCAGGCTGCCGAACTCGACGAACAGGTCCCAAAGCGGCCTCAGCCGCGCATCCAGCGCCCGCGCGGCGGCCGCGTCGCCGCGTCGCACCGCGGCCATGATCTCCAGGCACGGGCCGGGGAACAGCCCCGCCGCGACGCTGTACCAGGCGTCCGCACCCGCGAGCAGGCCGTCGGTCGCGTGCCAGTCGACGCTGTAGCCGAGCGAGAAGCCCGGCTGCGTGCCGGCCCGCATCGCGCGCAGCTGGTCGCGGACCGCGTCCGCCCGAGGAGCTGGCATCTTGATCGCGCCGATGTTCGGCAGGCGGCTGAGGCGCGCGACCAGATCGCCGGTGAAGGTGAAGTGCGTGGTGGCGGGGTTGTCGTAGACGCACAGCGGCAGCGCGACCGCCTCGGCCACGGTGCGGAAATGCGTGAACACCTCCTCCTGGCTCAGCGGCGTGTACGAGACCGGGGCCAGCAGCACCGCGTCGGCGCCGGCCGCCCTGGCGTCCTGCCCCAGCCGCACGACCTCGTCGGTGCGCAGCGCGCCGATCCCGACCAGCAGCGTGGTGCGGCCCGCGAGCGCCTCGGCCGCGATCTCGACCGCGCGGCATCGCTCCGCGCGGGTCAGGTACAGCGCGGTCCCGGTGCTGCCGAGCAGGCCGACCGACTCGACCCCCGCCGCGGCGAGGCGGTCCAGCATCCCG
>CAXTOC010000271.1:0-3772 GCA_964245725.1 uncultured Acetobacteraceae bacterium
GGCCGTGCACCTGCGCGCCGCCGGCGGCCTCGCGCAGTGCCGGGAAGTCGACATGGGCGGTGAGGTCGGCGCGGCCGGGTTCCGCCAGCGGATCGCCCGGCGCGCCATCGCGCCGCGCCTGCAGCGTATCGCCGTGGCCGGCCTCGCCGGGACCGTAATCCAGCAGCAGGGCGGCACCGCCCTGAGCACGCAGCCGCTCGGCAAGCCAGCCGACGAACCCGAGCGCCGCAGCGAAGCTCTCGATGCAGCCGCCTTCCGGCACCGCGCGGTGTCCGGCCGGCCCCGGCGGCGGCCCGGACTCGCGCCAGACCGAGCCGCCCCGCTCGACGTGATGCTCCAGCCACCCGGAGGCCGTGCGCCGGAACTGGCGGATCGGCAGCGCGTCGAGGAACTCATTGGCGAGCAGGATCAGCGGGCCCTCGGGCAGCGTCGTCACGTCGTCGTGCCAGGCCACGTCCCGTCCGGGCAGCGCCGCCTGCTGCACCCGGCGCAGGCGCGGCGAGGTCTCCAGCAGGTGCAGGCGCAGGGCAGTGGAGAACCCCGGCGCCACCTGCCCGATCAGGCGCAGCGCGTCGGCCATCAGGGTGCCGCGGCCCGGGCCGGCCTCGGCCAGGATCACCGGATCCGGACGTCCCATCGACTGCCACACCACCGTGGCCCAGGCGCCCAGGATCTCGCCGAACGCCTGGCTGATCTCGGGCGAGGTGGTGAAGTCGGCGAACGGGTCGCGGGTCGCGTAGTAGGTCTCGTTGGCGCGCGCCATGAAGCGGTCGAGGCGCTCGGACCCGCTCACGACACCAGCGCCGGCCGCCTGCCTGCGTTCAGCATCAGCCCCACGCCCGCGATCAGCATCGGCAGCGACAGCAGCTGCCCCATGGTGACGCCGAAGGCGAGGAAGCCAAGGAACGCGTCCGGCTGCCGGAACAGCTCGCCGATGCCGCGCGCCACTGCGTAGCCGGCCAGGAACAGCCCGGAGAGCAGCCCGGGCCGCGCCCGCACCCGCGGATCGCGCGCGGCCGCGATCATCACGCAGAACAGCACCAGCCCCTCGAGCAGCGCCTGATACAGCTCCGAGGGATGCCGCGGCAGCGCGTCGACCTCGGGAAAGATCATCGCCCAGGGCAGCGACGGCGGCGCCGGCCGGCCCCACAGCTCGCCGTTAACGAAGTTGGCGATCCGGCCTAACCCGAGCCCGATCGGCACCACGGTGCAGACGCGGTCGGCGAACAGCAGCATCGGCAGCCGGCGCTTGAGCGAGAACAGCACCAGGGCCAGGATCACGCCCAGCGCACCGCCGTGGAAGCTCATGCCGCCGTGCCAGACCTGCAGGATCGAGGCCGGATGGGCGAGGTAGGTCGCGGGCTGGTAGAACATGATGTAGCCGAGCCGGCCGCCGAGCACGACGCCCAGCGTGGCCCAGGTGAGGAAGTCGTCGACCTCGAGCGGCGAGGCGGCGACCGGCGGCCAGGTCACCAGCCGGCGCATCAGCCGCCAGCCGGCCACCAGGCCGACGATGTAGGCCAGCGCGTACCAGCGTATCGAGATCGGCCCCAGATGCAGCAGCACCGGGTCGAACTGCGGGAAGATCAGCACGGGCAGCATCGGGCACTCCGGCCAGGCACAGGATTGGGCAAGGGATGCGACGCGCCGCGGGAGGACATTCAGAGGTACGGCTCGCCGCGCCCGAGATGCTCGCGGACGTAGCGCGACACGCCGGCCTCGAGCGAGGTGAACTGGCGGTCGTAGCCGGCGGCGCGCAGGCGGCTCATGTCGGCCTGGGTGAAGCTCTGATACTGGCCGCGCAGCGCCGCCGGCATGTCGACGAACTCGACCGCGCGCGGCCGACCGGCGGCGTCGCAGACCGCGTGGGCGAGGTCGAGGTAGCTGCGCGCGACCCCAGTGCCGCAGTTGAACAGGCCGCTGACACGCGGATGGTCGAGCAGCCAGAGCAGGACCTCGACCACGTCGCCGACCCAGATGAAGTCGCGTGCCTGCGCGCCGTCGGCCAGGCCCGGGCGGTCGGCGCGGAACAGCCTGGCCGGACCTCCGGCCGCCACCTCGTCGTACTTCACCTTCACCACCGAGATCATGCTGCCCTTGTGCAGCTCGTTCGGGCCGTAGACGTTGAAGAACTTCAACCCGGCCCACTGCGGCGGCGCCGCCTCGCCGCGCGCCAGGCGCGCCTGCACCTGCAGGTCGAAGGCGTGCTTGGAGAAGCCGTAGAGGTTGAGCGGCCGCAACGCCCCCAGCAGCGCCGGGTCGTCGCTGAAGCCGCCGGCGCCCGAGGCGGCGCCGTAGGTCGCGGCCGAGGAGGCATAGAACAACGGCACGCGCGCGCGCGCGCACCAGTCCCACAGCCGACGGGACAGCTCCACGTTGCTGCGCCAGACCAGGTCGCCGTCGCGCGCGGTGGTCTCGCTGACCGCGCCGAGATGCACCACCGCCTCGATGCCGCCCGGCCGCGGGCCCGCACCCTGGGCGGCGAGGAACTCGTCGAGCGCTTCGGGGGCGATGATGCGCTCGGGCGGATGACGGGCGATGTTGCGCCACTTGTCGGCGCGACCGAGCCAGTCGACGATGCAGGCCCGCTGCCCCCGTGCCGTCAGCGCCGCCAGCAGGCAGGACCCGATGAAGCCGGCGCCGCCGGTGACGAGGATCATGCGTCGTCCTTACAGGGTCGCGGCCCGTAGGGCGAGCCGGCGGCCACGCGCAAAGGCGGGAGCGGCGCCCCGGACGGCCATCTTGGCGCGCCCGGCCGGCGGCACGATATATGAGGAGCATGGAGGAGGAAGCGTGTCATGGCAGAGAGAGCGAAGTTCTTCGACGACATCGCCGGGGTTGCGGGCGGCGCGTTCTCCGCGTTGGCCGGCGTCGGCGAGGAGCTGGGCGCGGTGGTGCGGACCCGCGTGGACGAGGCCCTGGCCCGGCTCGCCCTGGTGCGCCGCGAGGAGTTCGAGGTGGTCAGCGAGCTCGCAGCCCAGGCGCGTGCTGGCCAGGAACAGGCCGATACCCGGATCGCGGCGCTGGAGGCGCGCGTCACCGCCCTGGAGGGCGGCCATGCCCCCGCCAGTGTCTCCACCTCCCAGGAGGTGCCGGGGGCACCGACGGAGTCGCACGACCCGCACGGCAGCGACGGCGCCCCGGGCGGCCCGCCGGCCGGCGGCTAGAGCAAGGGGCTTCGCTCCTCGACCCCATCAAAGGCGAGCCTTTGAGGGCCGCCTCGAGAATGGGGGTCTGGGGCCTCCGGCCCCAGCGGGTCAAGGACGGAGCCCTTGGCTTGCTCCCGCAGCCTGCCGTCTCAGGCAGACCCAGCCTGAGACGATCAGGCGCTTGCGCGCCGGAGGCTCCGCCGCCCGCATTCCGATGCTTCTTGCGGAGGTCGCGCGGCATCCATAGGCTGCCGGGCGGGGCGCTGCCCCCGGGTGGACGCGCCATGCGGGCGTCGGAGTCGCAGAGCCCTGCCCGTCACGCAGACGTAGGGGCCCGGTGCATGCCGGGCCGTCCTCCATACTCGGAGAGCCCCGCATGCCTGCCCTGATGATTGAGACCTCCCAGACCGCCGCCAACCCGCTCGACCTGATGGAACAGATCGTCGGCGGCTACGAGTGGGCCTTCGACCGCCGCAACGACACCGAGATGGCTGCGGAGGCGCCCGGAAAATGGTGCGACTACGGACTGTATTTTTCCTGGTCGCGCGAGATCAGCGCCATGCATTTTACCTGCGCCTTCGACCTGAAGGTGCCGACGCAGCAGCGCCGCGCGCTGTTCGAAC
>CAXTOC010000272.1:0-3755 GCA_964245725.1 uncultured Acetobacteraceae bacterium
CGCCACGGCTGCGCGCGCGCATCGCGCCGTCGGGCGCCCGCGCCGGCGCACCGCCCATCCCGGGAGGGGCATCGTCGCTAGGCGCTGCGGGCGTTCGCCAGCCGCCAGTTCGGACCGGCACCGCCACCGGCGGCGTCGAGCAGCCGCTCGAACGTCCACAGGTCGGACAGCTCGGTGGTCGCGTCGGCGCCGGAAACCGGCTGGCCGTCGCTTCCCAGAACCAGGCTGACCTGATCGGAGACGCAGCGCACGTCGATCGCCGCACGCCACAGCCCGCCCTGCTGGGTAAGGTTCGCGTCAGTGATGCCGGCATGCAGGATGTTGCGTATCTCGGCGCGCTGGGTCTCTCCGGCCGCCTCGCGAGCGCGGATCGCGGCGTCGAACGCGTTGAAGGCCGGGTCGGTCAGGTTGGCACGCAGGGTGCTGCGGTCGCCCTCGGCGAAGGCCTGAACGATCTTGCGGAACGCCGCCTCCGCACCGCGCAGGAAGGCCGCCGGCTCGAAGCCGCGGTCGCGATCACGGATGCGTCCGAGCTTGAGACCGATGGCGCCGCTGGGATCCGGCAGCGGCCGGTCGGCGGGTGCTGGGGCCGGGTCGGCGCGACCCTCGATCACCGGCCCGACCGGCGGGCGAGCCCCCGGAACCGCCGCGGAGCGTCGGGTCAGGCCGGTCTGCCGGCCGAGGATGCCGCGCAGCCGCAGCACCAGGAATGCCGCGATCATGGCGAACAGCACGATGTCGATCGGGAACCGGCCGGCGGTGAAATCCATGGCGGCGTCCATTCTCCTGCGGCTCCGGTCCGGCGCCGGCTGGCGGCGGTGCTGGCCGACCGGCGGCACTGGCCAGGAAATAGGGTCTCGCGGGCGGCGAGACAACCGCGCGCCGGGTGCCGGTTATGCATTGCGGGGCCGCCGCTTGCGGCGTATCGGGCAGGGATGATCGTGCTGCGGCATTGCCAGAGCGAGTTCAACCTGCACTTCACCCGCACGCGGCGCGATCCGGGCATCGTCGATCCGGCGCTGACCGAGCTCGGCGAGCGGCAGGCCGCGCAGGCGGCGCTGGCGCTCGCAGGGGCCGCGATCACCCGCATCCTGGTCTCGCCCTACACCCGGGCACTGCAGAGCGCCGCCCCGATCGCCGCCGCCCTCGGCCTGACGCCCGTGGTGACGCCGCTGGTGCGCGAACGCTACGCCTTCATCTGCGACATCGGCAGCCCGAGCAGCGCGCTCGCGCGACGCTGGTCCGGGCTCGATTTCAGCCAGCTCGACGAGGTCTGGTGGCCGACCGCGAGCGAGAGCGAGCACGAGGTGCTCGACCGCGCCGAACGCTTCCGCGGCCAGATGGCGGCGCTGCCCGACTGCGGCACGACCCTGGTGGTCTCGCACTGGGGGTTCCTGCTGGCACTCTCCGGCGACAGCCTGGAGAACGGCAGCTTCCGACACGTCGACCCGAGCATCAGGCCCGAGCAACCGGTCGTCTGGCGGCACTGAGTGCCGACCCGGCACCGGCGAGCCGCCGCATCCTTTTCCCGAACGCCCCGAGCAGGAGTATCCTGATGTCCGACGCCGCCCAGCAGACGCAGCCGCCGGCGCTGCCGATGACGATGAACCTGCAATACACCAAGGATCTCTCGTTCGAGGTGCCGGCGGGGGCGGAGATCTTCGCCACCCTGCGCGCCAGCCCGCAGATCGCCGTCAACATCGACGTGCAGGCCAACCGGCTGCAGCAGGAGCAGCCGGTGTTCGAGGTCGTGCTGTCGATCAAGGCCGAAGCCACCGAGCCCGCCAAGGAGACCGGGAGCACCGGTCGCGCGGTGTTCATCGCCGAGCTTGCCTACGCGGCGGTGGTGACGCTGAGCGACACGCCGGAGAACCTGTTCGAGCAGATCCTGCTGGTGGAGGTGCCGCGGCTGATCTTCCCGTACGCGCGCAACATCATCAGCGAGGTGACGCGCGACGGCGGCTTCCCGCCGGTGGTGCTGCAGCCGATCGACTTCGTGGGCCTGTGGCAGGCCAAGCGCGGCGCTGCCGCCAGCAACGCGGCCCTGGTCTCGACCCAGACCGGCCATGCCTGAGGGGATCGGGGCCTGAGAGGATCGGGCGCTCGCAGGCTGCTTTACAGGGAAGCCAAGGGCGCTGCCCTTGCCCCGCTGCGGCCGCGGGCCCCAGCCCCCCCACCCAGCGGGCCCCGCGCCGTCTTGTAGCCGACCTTGCTGTCGCGGCCGTGCACCGCGGCCGGCGGCGTGGTGGCTTCCACGGCGGTGAACGCCTCCAGGATCTTGTAGGTGTGCGCCGCCCCGCGCGGGACGATCCAGGAATCGCCCGGGTTGAGCAGGATCACCTGTCCCTCGCTGTGCAGCTCCGCGCGGCCGGCGATCACGTAGCCGGCGCAGTCGTATTCGCGCGCGGCGGCCGGCTTGGCCTGCTCGGTCGGCGGCTCGTCCTTCCACAGGCGCATCGAGAGGTTCTTGCCGGTGGCGAGGTAGACCTGCCCGTCCGGCCCCTTCGGCGAGTGGCTGCTGTCGATCTTGATGACGGTCGTGTCGCCCATCTCGGTGTTCCCCTGGATCTGTCGGGCGAACGCCCGCCGGGGAAGCGGGTTGCCGGGCAGGCTACCGGGTATCCTCCGTGCGCAGCCTGAACAGCATGCCGGGTGCCCGCACGCCGAGCTCGCCCGCCAACGGACCCGACTCCGGCCCGCGCAGCAGCACGTGCTCGCTCGACGCATTGGTGGCGAGGCCGCCGCTGGTGACGGCGTCGAGGCGGCAGCCGCCGCGCTCGCAGCGGAAGCTGCCGTCCAGCCCGGCGCTGCCCAGGCGCGAGATGCCGAGCCAGCTATCGACCAGCGCCCCGTCCTGGTCGGTCAGCAGCGACAGCCGGCCCTCCAGCGGCTGGTTGTCGATGGTCAGCGCCACCGGATAGTCGTGCGCCGCCACCGGCAGCAGGTTTGGCACGTTCAGGTCGGCACCCATGCCCCCGAGTGTGGCCGCCATGCCGTGCAGCGCCCCGGACCAGAAGCCGCGCGCGGTCTCGGCCAGCTGCGGGTCGCCCTCGACGTCGGCACCGAGGCCGAAGGCGTAGAACACCCCGCCGCGCAGCCGGGTGCCCAGCCTCTGGCCCAGCTCGGCGGGTGCCGGCGCCGGCTTGAACACCGAGCCGAGGTCGCTGTTCTCGGCCATGTCGGAATACAGGATGGCGCGGACCGTGGTGCGGCTGGCGGAGAACCGGCCCTCGTCGGAGGCGAGCGCGCGGATCAGCTCCTTGCGCGGCGGGCTGCCGGGGTCGATGCGCACCGCATCCGGCGCGCGCCGGGCCGACTGGTAGATCGCGGTCAGCGCGGCCCCCATCGCGCCGAGGAAGTATTTCTGCTGGTCGCCGAGGGTGGAGAGCGGATCGCGGCTGAACAGGAACCTCTGCCCGGCGAAGCCAGCGCGCTGCGCCGCCGTGTAGCCGGGCCAGCAGCCCGACCAGAGCTCGCCGCTCTGCCCGCTCGCCGGCGACAGCCGGACCACCGTCACCCGCTCGCCGGGAGACAGGGTAGCGCGCAGCTTCACCGCCAGCTTGCGCGCCCACTCGGTGCTGCCGTCGATCATCGTCATGTCGTCGACGTAGACCACCGTCTGGCGCACGCTCGCGGTCGCGCAGAACGCCGGATCCAGCCCGTCCGGGCCGAACAGGGCGGCGCGCGCCGGCAGCGGCGCCAGCACGGCGAGCGTCGCCAGCCCCGTCGCGAGCAGGCCCGCGAGAAGCGGCAGC
>CAXTOC010000273.1:0-3734 GCA_964245725.1 uncultured Acetobacteraceae bacterium
ACCATCGGCGCGGCGTGGCGCCGCACCTGCTCGGCGCTCTGCGGCGCCGCCGCCCGCAGCCTGCGCCGGGTCTCGGCGATCAGGTCGGTCGCCAGCATGTCGATCACGCGCCGGATCGTCTCGTGGCGCAGCCGCGAGGACTGCGCCGGATCGGGCCGCGCCTCGCAGCGCGCGCGCGCCTGGCGCAGCGCCTCCCCCACCACCGGCAGCTCCTGCAGGTCGGGATAAGCGAGCAGCGACGCGCGCAGCCCGTCAGCGAGGTCGTGGCTGTGATAGGCGATGTCGTCGGCCATCGCCGCCACCTGCGCCTCGGCGGAGGCGTAGCTATCGAGATCGAGCGGGTGCTCACGGTCGTAGGCGGCGAGGTAGGCGGACGGCGCGGTGACCGGACCGTTATGCTTGGCCAGGCCCTCCAGCGTCTCCCAGGTCAGGTTCAGGCCATCGAAATCGGCGTAGCGCCGCTCCAGCACGGTGACGATGCGCATCGACTGGGTGTTGTGGTCGAACCCGCCCCAGTCGCGCATCGCCGCGCGCATCGCGTCCTCGCCGGCATGGCCGAACGGCGTGTGGCCGAGATCGTGCGCCAGCGCCAGCGCCTCGGTCAGGTCCTCGTTGAGGTCGAGCTCGCGCGCGATCGAGCGGGCGATCTGCGCCACCTCGATGCTGTGGGTCAGCCGGGTGCGGAAGAAGTCGCCCTCGTGGTTGACGAACACCTGGGTCTTGTACTGCAGCTTGCGGAAGGCGGCGCAGTGTACCACCCGGTCGCGGTCGCGCTGCCAGGGGCTGCGCGTGGTCGCCTCCGGCTCGGGATGCAGCCGGCCTCGCGCGTCCTGCGCACGCACCGCATACGGTGCCAAGCTCATCCCGCGCTCCGCCGGTCCAGCATGCTGCACATGGCTACAGGCTTACAACGGCCCCGGGCGCGCTTCAATCGAGCCGGCCGGCTTGAGGCCGGGCCTTCAACAACCGTCCCGCGCGCGCTATCTTGCGTGCATGGACACCCTGTCGCCGAACCATGATCCCGTCTCCTCCGGTGCCTTCTCGGTATCCGGCCGCGCCGCGGCCCGCATCGCCGAGATCGTCGCCGGCCAGCCCGGCGCCTCGGGTCCCGACGCGCAGGCGCTGCGCGTCGCGGTGCTGGCTGGCGGCTGCAGCGGCTTCCAGTACAGCTTCAAGCTGGACCGGGAGAGGCAGCCCGACGACGTGGAGATCCGCGCCGGTGCGGCGCGCGTGCTCGTCGATCCCGCGAGCCTCGACCTGCTCGGCGGCGGTCAGCTCGACTACAGCGAGGCGCTGATGGGCGCGCACTTCACCGTGCGCAACCCCAATGCCACCTCCTCCTGCGGTTGCGGCACCAGCTTCTCGATCGACTGACGGCGCCCGGCCCGCTCCCCGGCGGCGCGCGATGAAGTTCGCCAGCTGGAACGTGAACTCGATCCGCAGCCGCGAGACGCACGTGCGGCGCTGGCTCGAGCAGCACCGGCCCGACGCGCTGCTGCTGCAGGAGATCAAGTGCGAGAGCGCCGCCTTCCCCGCCGAGGGCTTCGCGTCGCTCGGCTACCGGAGCGTCGTGGTCGGCCAGAAGAGCTACAACGGCGTCGCCATCCTGGTGCGCGGCGAGGCCGAGACGGTGCGCACGGTGCTGCCCGGCCTGCCGCCGGACGCACAGGCGCGATACGTCGAGATCAGGCTGCAGGGCCTCACGCTCGGCAACCTCTACCTGCCCAACGGCAATTCCGGCGGCGAGGCCGGCTACCGCGCCAAGCTGGACTGGATGGACGCCCTGGTCGCGCACGCCGCGGCGATGCTGTCCGACGAGACCGATTTCGTGCTGGCCGGCGACTACAATGTCTGTCCGGCCGACGAGGACGCGGCGCCCGGCATCCTCGGCGCCGACGACGCGCTGGTGCGCCCCGAGACACGAAGCCGCTTCCGCGCGCTGCTCTGGCTCGGCCTGACAGACGCGGTGCGGGCGCTGCAGCCCTCGGGTGCCGCCTACACCTTCTGGGACTACCAGGGCGGCTGCTGGCCGCGCGACCGCGGCCTGCGCATCGATCACGCGCTGCTCTCGCCGCGTCTGGCCGAGCGTCTGCACGCGGCAGCGCCGGATCGCCGCGAGCGCGATGCGCCGCAGCCGTCGGATCACGTGCCGCTCCTGGTGAGCCTGACCCCTCCGTAAGGCCGTGTCAAAATTTGGCCACGTTCATGTTAATGATCCTTCATGTTCATCGAAGGGCATCTCATGCGCGACCCGGTCATAGGCTTCCTGTCGGTCGTCCTGGCCGCGGGCACGCTGTTTCCCGCCGCGGCGGCCGAGACGGGAAAGCTGCCGCGCAAGCAGGTCGGCAAGGCTTCGGTCTACGCGACCAGCCTGCAGGGACGCCACATGACCGATGGCGAGCGCTTCAACGTGCGCTCCAGCGATGCCGCCAGCCGCACCCTGCCGATCGGCACCAGGGCCCGCGTCACCGACCTCGAGACCGGCAGGTCCGCCGACGTCACCATCAAGGATCGCGGCCCGGTGCCGAGGAACCACATCGTCGACCTGACCCCGCACACCGCCCAGCAGATCGGCATCACCCGCAAGGAGGGCGTGGCGCCGGTGGCGATCGTGCCGACCAGCGTGCCGGCGCACCCGACCGAGACCGCCAGCCGCCCCTGAAGCGGCGCCCGGGGCGGCGCGTCCGCTCAGATATCGGCGTAGACGTGGGTCTCGGCCGCACCCCCCGGATGGGTGACGGCGCCGAGATGCGCGGGCCCGACCAGCTGGGCGAATTTCCAGATCGCGCCGCTGTTGTAGTCGGTCCGTCGCGGCTGCCAGGCCGCACGCCGCTGCGCCAGCTCGATCTCGTCCAGGACCACGGTGATGCTGCCGGCCGCGGCGTCGATGACGATGCGGTCGCCGTCCCGCAGCAGGCCGATCGGGCCGCCGTCGGCCGCCTCCGGCCCGACATGGCCGACGCAGAAGCCGCGCGTGCCGCCGGAGAAGCGGCCGTCGGTGATCAATGCCACCTTCTCGCCCATGCCCTGGCCGTAGATCGCCGCGGTGGTCGACAGCATCTCGCGCATCCCGGGCCCTCCCTTCGGCCCCTCGTAGCGTATCACCAGCACGTCGCCCTCGGCGTAGGCGCGCGCCTGCACCGCGCTGAAGGCGTCCTCCTCGCAGTCGAAGCAGCGCGCGGTGCCCTCGAAGTGCTGCTGCTTGAGCCCGGCGACCTTCACGATCGCGCCGTCCGGGGCGAGGTTGCCGCGGAGCCCCACCACGCCGCCGGTGCGCGAGATCGCCCGCGACACCGGGTAGATCACGTCCTGGTCGAGCGGGAACACAACGTCGGCGAGGTTCTCGGCCAGCGTCCGCCCGGTCACCGTCAGGCAGTCGCCGTGCAGCAGCCCGCCATCGAGCAGCGCGCGCAGGATCACCGGGATGCCGCCGACGTTGTGCACGTCGAGGGCCACGTACTTCCCGCCCGGCTTGAGGTCGGCGATGTAGGGGGTGCGGCGCATGATGGCGACGACGTCGTCCATGGTGAAGCGGATGCCCGCCTCGTGCGCGAGCGCAGGCAGGTGCAGCCCGGCGTTCGTGCTGCCGCCCGTGGCGCCGACGACCACGGCCGCGTTCTCCAGGGCCTGCCGGGTCACGATGTCGCGCGGCCGCAGGCCCGAGCGCAGCAGCGCCATCACCGCGCGGCCTGACTCCAGCGCCCAGCTGTCGCGCTCCTCGTACGGCTCCGGCG
>CAXTOC010000274.1:0-3726 GCA_964245725.1 uncultured Acetobacteraceae bacterium
CACCGGCAGGCAGTGGCCGAGGGTGACGCAGATCGCGGCGAGCGCTGCCGCCTGCTCGACCGCCTGATGGCTGCTCGCCACCGCGCGCGCCAGCACCACGCCGATGCCGACCGCGGCCGCACCCTTCAGCCCGTCGAGCAGCAGGGTGGCGGCGGCAAGCCCCCTGCGGCCGGTACGCAGCACGTTGGTGGCGCCGATATTGCCCGAGCCGAGCCGGCGTATGTCGCCCAGGCCTGCGCAAGCGGTGAGGATCAGGCCGAACGGGATGCTGCCGATGAGGTAGGCCAGCGCGCCGACCGCGGCCAGCAGCGGGCTCATCCGAACACCCGCCGTCCGGCCTTCCAGGTGCCGAACACCCGGCCCTCCAGCGCGCGGCCGTCGAACGGCGTGTTCTGCGCCCGTCCGGGCAGCTGGCCGGACTGCACCTGCCAGATCCGCTCGGGATCGAACAGGCAGAGGTCCGCCGCCGAACCGCGCGCCAGCCGTCCCGCCTCGAGCCCGAGCACGCGCGCCGGGCGCGCGGTCAGCAGCTCGATCGCAGCCAGCAGGCTCAGCGCGCCGTCATGCACGTGCGCCAGCGTGACCGCGAGCAGCGTCGCCAGGCCAACGCCGCCGGACGCGGCCTGGGCGAAGGGCACACGCTTGTCGTCGGCGTCGCGCGGCATGTGGTCCGAGGCGACCGCGTCGATGGTGCCGTCGGCGAGAGCGGCGCAGACGGCGAGGCGGTCGGCCTCCGGGCGCAGCGGCGGCGACAGCTTGGCGAAGCTGCGGAAGTCGCCGATCGCGGTCTCGTTGAGGTCGAAATAGGGGGGTGCGGTGTCGCAGCTGACCGCGAGCCCGTCCGCCTTGGCGCGCCGGATCAGCTCCAGCGCCGCCGCCGTGGACACGTGCGCGAAGTGCAGCGCGCCGCCGGTGAGTCGCGCCAGCATCAGGTCGCGCGCCACCAGGATCGGCTCGGCCGCGGCGGGTATCCCCGGCAGCCCCAGCCGGGTGGCGAGCTCGCCCTCGGTGGCGCTGCCGCCGCGCGCCAGTGAAGGATCCTCCGGATGCTGGATGACCATCGCGCCGAAGCCGTGCGCGTAGGCGAGCGCCAGCCGCATCAGCCGGCTGTCGGCGATCGCCCGGGTGCCGTCGGTGAAGGCGACCGCGCCGGCTTCGCGCAGCAGGCCGAGCTCCGCCAGCTCCTCGCCGCGGCAGCCGCGGGTCGCAGCGCCATAGGGCAGGATGGTGACGCGGCCGGTCTCCTCGCCGCGCGCCCGCAGCAGCCGCACCAGCGCTGGATCGTCGATCGCCGGACGGGTGTTGGGCAGCACGGCCAGCGTGGTGATGCCGCCCGAGGCGGCGGCCTCGGCGGCCGACGCGATGGTCTCGCGGTACTCGTGGCCGGGCTCGCCGACGCTGGCGCGCATGTCGACCAGGCCGGGGCAGAGCACGGCGCCGCCGCCGTCGATCACGGTCGCACCGTCGGGTGCCGCGGCATCGGCCGGCAGGTCGAGATCCTCGATCCGGCCGTCGCACACCAGCAGCCGCCCCGGCCGGTCCAGGCCGGACGCCGGATCGAGCAGGCGCACGTGGTCGAACAGGACGCGACCCGCGCCGGGCGTGCTCAATTGCGACCTCGCGACAGCCGGTCGAGCACCGCCATGCGCACCGCGACCCCCATCTCGACCTGCTCCTGGATCACGCTCTGGCCGTGGTCGGCCACCGCGCTGTCGATCTCGACGCCGCGGTTCATCGGGCCGGGATGCATGACCAGCGCCCCCGGCCGGGCCAGCGCGAGGCGCGCGGCGTCGAGGCCGAAGAAGCGGAAATACTCGCGCTCGCTCGGCACCAGCCCGGACTGCATGCGCTCGCGCTGCAGCCGCAGCATCATCACCACGTCGACGTCGCGCAGGCCCGCGTCCATGTCGTGGAACCGCTCGACGCCGAGCCGCTCGATCTCGGCCGGCATCAGGGTCGGCGGCCCGATCACCCGCACCTGGCTGCCCATCGCGGTCAGCAGGTGTATGTTCGAGCGCGCCACCCGGCTGTGCGCGATGTCGCCGCAGATCGCGACCAGCAGCCCGGCCAGGCGGCCGCAGCGGCGTCGGATGGTGAGCGCGTCGAGCAGCGCCTGGGTCGGGTGCTCGTGGGTGCCGTCGCCGGCATTGATCACGCTGGCCTCGACCTTGCGGGCGAGCAGCGCCGGGGCGCCGGACTGGCCGTGCCGCACCACCAGCAGGTCGGTGCGCATGGCGTTCAGCGTCGCGGCGGTGTCGAGCAGCGTCTCGCCCTTGTTCACCGACGAGGTCGAGACCGACATGTTGATCACGTCCGCCCCCAGCCGCTTGCCGGCCAGCTCGAAGCTGGTGCGGGTGCGGGTGGAGTCCTCGAAGAACAGGTTGATCAGGGTGCGGCCGCGCAGCAGGTCGCGCTGCGTCTTGCGCGAGCGGTTGAGCAGCACGTAGCTCTCGGCGAGGTCGAGGAACGGCTCGATCCGGACCGGGTGCATGCCCTGCAGGCCGAGCAGGTGGCGGTGGCTGTCGGCACCCTCGGCGCCGGCGAAGAAGCGTGGGCCGTCAGCCACGCGGCGTCACTTCGGCATCCGCCGCCACCACCGCGCCGATGCGCGCCAGCGTCTCGTCGCGGCCGAGGGCGGCCAGCGTCGCGTCGATCCCCGGGCTCATGGTGCTGCCGGTGACCGCGGCGCGCAGCGGCTGCGCCACCTGGCCGAGTTTTCGGCCGTGCTGCTCGGCGTAAGCGACCAGGGCACCGTGCAACGCGGGGGCGGTGAAGTCGGTGGCGGCGAGGGCATCGGCTAGGCTGGGGAGCATCGCGCGGGCCAGGGCGGCGGCGAGTGCGCGCAGCATGATCCGGTTGGGCGCGTCGAGCTGGGCCCGCGCGCGCGGCTCCAGCGGCAGCGGCGGCGTGAGGGCCAGGAAGGCGGCGCTGTCGGCCAGCTCGACCAGGCTTCTCGCGCGCTCCTTGAGCCCGGGCATCAGCGCCAGGACGCGCGCCTCGGCGATGCGGTCGAGCACGAGCCCGTCGCGCCCCGACAGCCGTGCCAGCACGTCTCGGGTCAGGCGCGCATCGTCCGCCTGGCGCAGCCAGACGCCGTTCAGGTGGGCGAGCTTGACGTAGTCCATGCGCGAGGCTGAGCGGCCGACGCCGTCCAGGTCGAACAGCGCGATCTGCTGCTCGCGCGACAGCACCTCGGCGTCGCCGTGGCCCCAGCCGAGCCGGAGCAGGTAGTTGTTCAGCGCCTCCGGCAGGATGCCCTGGTCGCGGAACTCGACCACGCTCTGCGCGCCGTGACGCTTGGACAGCTTCGCACCGTCCGGTCCGTGGATCAGCGGCAGGTGGGCGAAGCGCGGCCGCTCCCAGCCCAGTGCGGCGTAGATCTGCGACTGCCGGAAGCTGTTGGTCAGGTGATCGTCGCCGCGTATCACGTGGCTGATCGCCATGTCGTGGTCGTCGACCACCACCG
Source organism: uncultured Acetobacteraceae bacterium (assembly GCA_964245725.1). Taxonomy (GTDB): domain Bacteria; phylum Pseudomonadota; class Alphaproteobacteria; order Acetobacterales; family Acetobacteraceae; genus Lichenicoccus. The sequence continues at coordinate 3,467 of CAXTOC010000274.1, forward strand.
CGTGCTGGTAGGTGGGCGTGCCGTCGGCGCGCAGGATGATCATGTCGTCGAGCTCGACGTTGGCGACCCGGACCTCGCCCTGCACCAGGTCGTCGACCACCGTCTCGCCCTGCTGCGGCGCGCGCAGGCGCAGGGTGAAGGGCAGGCCGGGGGGCGCCTCCGACGGGTCGCGATCGCGCCAGCGGCCGTCATAGCGCCAGACGCGTTTCTCGGCGCGCGCCTGCTCACGCTCTCGGGCAAGCTCCTCCGGGGTGCAGTAG
>CAXTOC010000275.1:0-355 GCA_964245725.1 uncultured Acetobacteraceae bacterium
CGGCCGCGCTGCGCCGACGCCTCGATGCGCGCGAGGTCGCACTGATCGCCGAGATCAAGCGCGCCTCGCCGTCCGCGGGGCTGATCCGCGCCGACTTCGATCCGGCGGCGATCGCGCACGCTTATCAGGCCGCCGGTGCCGCGTGCCTGTCCGTGCTGACTGAGGGGCCTTCGTTCCAAGGCAGCCTCGCGGACTTGGCTGCGGCGCGCGCGGCGTCGCACCTGCCGGTGCTGCGCAAGGACTTCATCCTCGACGCCTGGCAGGTCTACGAGAGCCGGCTGATCGGTGCGGACTGCATCTTGCTGATCCTGGCGGCGCTCGACGACGACGAAGCCCGGGCACTGTCGGAGCTGGC
>CAXTOC010000275.1:365-3676 GCA_964245725.1 uncultured Acetobacteraceae bacterium
GCGGATGCCCGACGTGCCGGCCGGCAAGACGGTGGTCGCCGAGAGCGGCATCTCGGATCGCGGCGACGTGCGGCGCCTGTCGGCTGCCGGCGCCCGCTGCTTCCTGGTCGGCGAGAGCCTGCTGCGCCAGGCCGATTGCGGCGCTGCCGCGGCCGCCCTGCTCGGGCTGGCCTGACCGTGCCGGCACGGCTTCCCTCCGCTCCCGCCGCGCCGCGCCTGACCCACCTCGATGCGGCCGGGCGGGCGGCGATGGTCGACGTCTCCGACAAGCCGGACACGCGTCGCGAGGCGGTGGCGCGTGGGCGCGTCGCGATGCGGCCCTCGACGCTCGGGCTGATCCTGTCGGGCGGGATGCCGAAGGGCGACGTGCTGGCGGTCGCGCGCATCGCCGGCATCATGGCGGCCAAGCGCACCGCGGAGCTGATCCCGCTCTGCCATCCGCTGAGCCTGTCCTCGGTCGCGGTCGAGCTCGCGGCCAGCGACGACGGCGCCGGCGTCGAGATCGAGGCGCGGGCCGTCACCACCGGTCCGACCGGGGTGGAGATGGAGGCCCTGACGGCTGCAACCGTCTCGGCCCTGACATTGTATGACATGTGCAAGGCGGTCGATCGCGGCATGCGCATCGACGCTGTCCGGATCGTGGCGAAGTCGGGCGGCCGGACCAATATCAGCGAGCCGGATCCAGGTTCGAAGCGCGAAAGGGCGTCCCCATGAACAAGCTGCAGATGGCGCACAACGAGCCCGAGCACGCCGCAGGCGTCAGCACGCCGGACGATGGCGGGCTGCGCAACAGCCCCGAGATGACCCAGGACGAGCTGACCCGCGCCTATCGCGGCATGGTGCTGATCCGCCGCTTCGAGGAGCGCACCGGGCAGCTCTACGGCATGGGGCTGATCGGCGGCTTCTGCCACCTCTATATCGGCCAGGAGGCGGTGGTGACGGGTGTGCAGATGGCGCTCAAGCCGGGCGACAAGGTGGTCACCTCGTACCGCGACCACGGCCACATGCTCGCCACCGGCATGGAGGCGCGCGGGGTGATGGCGGAGCTCACCGGGCGCGCCACCGGCTACTCGCGCGGCAAGGGCGGCTCGATGCACATGTTCTCGCGCAGGGAGAACTTCTATGGCGGCCACGGCATCGTCGGCGCCCAGGTCTCGATCGGCATCGGGCTCGCCTTCGCCAACCGCTATCGCGGTTCCGACGAGGTCGCGGTCAGCTATTTCGGCGAGGGCGCGTCGAACCAGGGCCAGGTGTTCGAGAGCTTCAACATCGCGGCCCTGCAGAAGCTGCCCTGCATCTTCGTGATCGAGAACAACCGCTACGGCATGGGCACCAGCGTCGAGCGGGCGTCGGCCTCGCGCGACCTGTCGAAGAACGGCGCGCCGTGGGGCATCCCCGGCCTGCAGGTCGACGGCATGGACGTGGAGGCGGTGCACGACGCGGCGAAGCAGGCGGTGGCGCATTGCCGCGCCGGCCACGGCCCGTTCCTGCTGGAGATGACCACCTACCGCTACCGCGGCCACTCGATGTCGGATCCGGCGAAGTACCGCACCCGCGACGAGGTCGAGCTGATGCGGCGCGAGCGCGATGCGATCGAGCGGGTGCGGCACGCGCTGCTGGAGCGCGGCGCCGAGGAGGGCGCGCTCAAGGCGATCGACGACGAGATCAAGCGCCTCGTCGCGGATGCCGCCGAGTTCGCGCAGTCCAGTCCCGAGCCGGACCCGAGCGAGCTCTGGACCGACATCCTGGTGGAGAGCTGAGACATGTCGACCACCGTGCTGATGCCGGCGCTGTCGCCCACCATGACCGAGGGCAAGCTGTCGCGCTGGCTGAAGAAGGTCGGCGACGCGGTGGCGGCGGGCGACGTGATCGCCGAGATCGAGACCGACAAGGCGACCATGGAGGTGGAGGCGGTGGACGAGGGCACCATCGGCCGGCTGCTGGTCGACGAGGGCACCGAGAACGTCGCGGTGAATGCCCCGATCGCGATCCTGCTGGGCGAGGGCGAGGGCGAGGGTGCCGCCGCTCCCGCAGCAGCGGAGCGGACGCCGCCTCGCGTCGCCGACGGAGCCGGCGCCAAGGAGATCGCCGATCGCGCCTCGGCGGCCAAGACGCCGCAGCTGGCGCGGGTGTCGCCGGAGCGCGACTGGGGCGAGACCCGCGCGGTCACGGTGCGCGAGGCGCTGCGCGACGCGATGGCCTCGGAGATGCGCGCGGACGACGACGTGTTCCTGCTCGGCGAGGAGGTCGCCGAATACCAGGGCGCCTACAAGGTCAGCCAGGGCATGCTGGAGGAGTTCGGCGCGCGCCGCGTGATCGACACGCCGATCACCGAGCACGGCTTCACCGGCATGGCGGTGGGTGCGGCGCTGACCGGGCTGAAGCCGATCGTCGAGTTCATGACCTTCAACTTCGCCATGCAGGCGATCGACCAGGTGATCAACTCGGCGGCCAAGACGCTGTACATGTCCGGCGGCCAGATGGGCTGCCCGATCGTGTTCCGCGGCCCGAACGGGGCGGCCTCGCGCGTCGCCGCCCAGCACAGCCAGTGCTACGCCAGCTGGTACGCCCACGTGCCGGGGCTGAAGGTGGTGGCACCCTACTCCGCGGCCGATGCCAAGGGGCTGCTGCGCGCGGCGATCCGCGACCCCAACCCGGTCATCGTGCTGGAGAACGAGCTGCTCTACGGGCAGAGCTTCGAATGCCCGACCGATCCCGACTTCGTGCTGCCGATCGGCCGCGCCAAGGTCGAGCGCGAGGGCAGCCACGTCACCATCGTCGCCTTCTCGATCATGGTCGGCGTGGCGCTGAAGGCAGCCGAGATCCTGGCCGGACAGGGGATCGAGGCCGAGGTGATCAACCTGCGCTCGCTGCGCCCGCTCGACACCGCGACCATCGTGGACAGCGTCCGCAAGACCAACCGTCTGGTCAGCGTGGAGGAGGGCTGGCCGTTCGCCGGCATCGGCGCCGAGGTGGCGATGCAGGTGGTCGAGCACGCCTTCGACTGGCTCGACGCGCCGCCGGTGCGCGTCACCGGGCTGGACGTGCCGCTGCCCTACGCGGCCAACCTGGAGAAGCTGGCGCTGCCGCAGCCCGACTGGATCGTCGATGCGGTACGCAAGCTGCTCTGAAGGGACCCCGTCATGTCAGTGAACATCCTGATGCCGGCGCTGTCGCCGACGATGACCGAGGGCACGCTGTCGCGCTGGCTGAAGAAGGAGGGCGAGGCGATCGCCGCCGGCGACGTGATCGCCGAGATCGAGACCGACAAGGCGACGATGGAGGTCGAGGCCGTGGACGAGGGCGTGCTC
>CAXTOC010000276.1:0-253 GCA_964245725.1 uncultured Acetobacteraceae bacterium
GCCGCAAGGCGGGCGAGTGGGCGCCATTCTGCGCCGCCGCGACGACCATACCGGCCGGCGACGACGCCGTCGCACGACGCACGGTGGCGGCCTGGCTGCAGCCCTACGCGGTGGGCGATCGCGGCGACGAGCAGGCCCGGTACACCGGCTATTTCGAGCCGGAGTTTCCCGGCGCGCTGAGCCGGGACGCGTCGCACACGGTTGCCGTCTATGGCCGTCCGCCGGACCTGCTGACCCTGCATCCCGCCCGCGC
>CAXTOC010000276.1:263-3675 GCA_964245725.1 uncultured Acetobacteraceae bacterium
GAGCCGGTCAGCGGTCGCGTCTCCGGCGGCCGCCTGGTGCCGTACTGGAGCCGCGCCGAGATCGATCGCGGCGCCCTGGCCGGACGCGGCCTCGAGCTGGTCTGGCTCGCCGACCCGGTCGACCTGTTCTTCCTGCAGCTGCAGGGCTCCGGGCGCGTGCGCCTGCCGACCGGGCAGATCGTCCGGCTGGGCTATGCCGGGCGCAACGGCGCCGCCTACGTGCCGCTCGGCCGGCTGCTGGTCGAGCAGGGACAGCTGGCGCCGGGTCGCGTCGACATGCAGTCGATCCGCGCCTGGCTGGAGGCCCATCCTGGCCAGGCCCGCGCGCTGATGGAGCAGAACCCGAACTACGTGTTCTTTCGCAGCCTCGACGACCTGCGGCCCGATCAGGGACCGCCGGGAGCACTCGGCCTCGACCTGCAGCCGATGCGCTCGCTCGCGGTGGATCGGCGCTACCTGCCGCTGTCGGCCCCGGTCTGGGTCGACACGACGCTCTCTGGAGGCCGGCCGGAGGGTCAGGCGCTGCAGCGCCTGATGCTGGCGCAGGATCTCGGCACCGACATCGACGGGCCGGCGCGGGCCGACATCTTCTTCGGCTGGGGCGCGGAGGCGGCGCGCGAGGCCGGCGCGATCCATGCCGGTGGCCAGCTGGTGGTGCTGCTGCCGCGTCCGCCGGCACCTGCCGTGGCACCCGCCGCGCCCGCATCCTGAGGCGGCGCGTCGTGGCGGGTGGACGGGCTTCCGGCTGCGCCATTTTTGCGACAGCGCCTCCGGCGCCTCTGGTCTGAGCATTCCGGAGGCGGCGATACTACCGGGATGATCCCGAGTCTCATCTCCGATACCGAGTCGCATGTCCGTCCGCCGGTGCTGGCGCGCCTGCTCAAGGCCCCCCGTCCGCTGACGCCGCGCACGCTGCGGCACATGGTCGGCAGACACCTGATCTACCGCGGCGACTGCCTGCGCGTGCTGTCTCGGCTGCCCGAAGCCAGCGTCGATGTCGTGGTGACGTCGCCGCCCTACAATCTGGGGTTGAAATACGGCACCTACCACGACCGGCGGGACGAGGCGGAGTATCTCGACTGGCTGATCGGCTGCGCCGGCGCGATCCGGCGGGTGATGCGCCCGGACGCCTCGTTCTTCCTCAACATCACCGGATCGAGCTCCAGGCCCTGGCTGCCGTTCGAGCTGATGGTGCGGCTGCGTCCGCTGTTCCACCTGCAGAACCACATCACCTGGGTGAAGTCGATCTCGGTGGGCGAGGACTCGCTCGGCCACTTCAAGCCGATCCGCTCCGAGCGCTTCCTGCACCGCAACCACGAGCACCTGTTCCACCTGACGCAGTCCGGCAGCGTGGCGCTGAAGCGCCTCGCGGTCGGCGTGCCGTACAAGGACAAGTCCAACATCAGCCGCCGCGGCCACCGGCAGGACCTGCGCTGCCGCGGCGACACCTGGTTCATCCCGTACTCGACGGTGCAGGCGCGGGTGCAGAAGTTCGACCACCCGGCCGCCTTCCCGGTGATGCTGCCGCGCATGTGCATCCGGCTGCACGGCAAGCGCAATCCGCTGGTGCTCGACCCGTTCATGGGCAGCGGCACCAGCCTGGTCGCGGCGGAGGAGGAGGGGGCGCGCGGCATCGGCATCGAGCTCGACTCCGCCTACGTCTCGATCGCGCGCAGCCGGCTGCTCTCCAGCTTCCGGGCCGCCGAGGCCGCCTGACCCGGCGACCCGATCTGGCGTCCTGCGCCAGTTATTGGCGCAGGCGGTCACGCGCGGCGACGCGATCGCGCGGCGACCGGCGGTTCGCCGGGCTGGCGCAGCTGGCACGGAAGCTGCTGTAAGGCTGCCAGTCGCTGCTTGCGGGTCCGAGATCGCCGTGCTGCTGGGTCGCCTTTCCCTGATCGTCGCGTGTCTGCTCGCGCCGTCCGGCTGCGCGGTGGGGCCGGACTTCCATCGCCCGTCGATGCGGCCGGTCCCGGGCTACACCGAGACCGGGCTTCCCGCGCCCACCGGGTCGCGGGCGGTGGCGGGCGGCGACCGCCAGCGCTTCGTCAGCGGCCGCGACATCCCCGGCGAGTGGTGGCAGCTGTTCCGCTCGCCGGTGATCACCGCGCTGGTGCGCGCGGCGCTGCGCCAGAACCCGACCGTGGCGGCGGCGCAGGCCAGCCTGCGGCAGGCGCAGGAGCAGCGGCTGCAGCAGCTCGGCACGCTGTTCCCCACCGTCACCGGCAGCGTGGCGCGCACCCGCGAGGAGCTGCCGGTGGCCTACGAGGGCTTCCAGTCCCCGGCCGAGCTGTTCAGCGACTACGGCGCCCAGCTCAACCTGTCGTACACGCTCGACGTCTGGGGCGGCCTGCGCCGCGCCGTCGAGCAGGCGGCGGCCCGGGTCGAGTTCCAGCGCTTCGAGCTCGAGGCGGTCGATCTGGCGCTGGCCGCGGGCGTCGCCACCAGCGCCATCCAGGCCGCCTCGCTGGCCGGCCAGATCCGGGTGCAGCTGGAGCTGATCGGCTTCGAGAGCCGCCAGCTGGAGACGGTGCGACGCCAGTTCGAGCTCGGCGGCGCCACCGGCACCGACGTCGCCACCCAGGAGGCGCAGGTGGCGACCGCGCGCAGCGTGCTGGTGCCGCTGCAGACCCAGCTCGCGCAGACCCGCGACCAGCTCGCCGCCTATCTCGGTCGCGCCCCCTCGGAGCTGCGCCTCCCCGCACTCGAGCTGGACGACATCACGCTGCCCGGCGTCCTGCCGGTGAGCCTGCCGGCGGCGCTGCTCGACCAGCGGCCCGACATCCGCCAGGCCGAGGCGACGCTGCACGCGCAGAGCGCCGCACTCGGGGTGGCGATCGCGCAGCGCCTGCCCAACGTCACCCTCTCAGCCTCGGTCGGCTCCAACGCCGCAGACATCCACCAGCTGTTCTCGCCCGGAAACGGCCTCTGGTCGGTGGTCAACCAGGCGGTGCAGCCGATCTTCGACGCCGGGCAGCTGCTGCACGCCCAGCGCGCCCAGCGCGCCGCACTCGACAATGCCGCGGCCAGCTGGCGCAACACCGTCGTGCTGGCGTTGCAGAACGTGGCCGACGTGCTGGTGGCGCTGCAGAACGACGAGGCGGCGCTCGAAGCCGGCCTGGACGAGCAGCGCGCCTCCGAGCGCAGCCTCGCCCTGGCTAGCCTGCAGTACAAGCTCGGCGGCGTGTCCTACCTCTCGGTGCTGACCGCGCAGCAGAGCACGCAGAACGCCATCCTGTCGCTGCTGCGCGCGCGCGCGGCACGCTATACCGACACGATCGCGCTGTACCAGGCGCTCGGCGGCGGCTGGTGGCATCGCGCGGATGTCCCGCCGCCGCCCGAGGCGCTCGGCCGGGGCCTGCTCAGCTCGCCGCTTCCCTGACGCCATGCCGAAGGTGCCCATGATGAGAGC
>CAXTOC010000277.1:0-3636 GCA_964245725.1 uncultured Acetobacteraceae bacterium
GAGCTCGTTGAGCCGTTCGTCGACGGCCCCGACGTAGATCTCGACGTCCGGCATTGCGTGCTCCCGATGGTCCATGTCGCCTCGTTCCGTCTTAGGGTTGTGATGACCGATCCCCGACGCAAGGGTCAATGCATCGCACGCGCCGCACGCGCCGCGACCAGCAGGTCGACGCTCGACACCCCGGCCTCCAGCAGCACTAGCGCGCAGGCCGAGGCGGTCGATCCGGTCGTCAGCACGTCGTCGACCAGCACGACCCGGCGCCCCTCCAGCCGCTTCCGCCTCGCGTGGCGGCAGGCGATCGCTCCGCGTATGACCTCGGCTCGCTCGGCCGCGGCACAGGCGGCGAGGCTGCGCGTCGGCCGGATGCGCGCCAGCCCGTCCACCATCACCTCGCATCCGGCGAGCCGGCCGATCTGATGCGCCAGCAACGCGGCCTGATTGTAGCGACGGCTGAACAGCCGGCGTCGGTGCAGCGGCACCGGCAGCAGCAGCTCGGCGTCGTGCAGCAGCGAGGCCCCGGCACGCGCCATGTGCGGTGCCAGGAAGCGCGCGTTCTCGGTGCGGTCGGCATATTTCAGCGGCAGGATGATCTGCTTGGAGAAATCGTCGTAGCTGAACGCGGCGCGGGCTCGGCCCCACACCGGCGGCTGCTCGAGGCAGCCCGGGCAGACGCGCGCCAGACCCGCCTCGCCGCTGCTGGCGAAGCCGACCCCGCATCGCCGGCAGCACGGCTCGACGATGAAGTCCGCCCGCTTGAAGCAGGCCGGGCAGAACCGGCCGGCCTCGTCGACGATCGCGTCGCAGGTCGGGCACTGGGGCGGCAGCACGAGATCGAGCAGCAGACGTCCGCTCCAGGTCGCCAGCTCCGTCACCCTGTCGCGTGTCAGTTGCATAGGACAACCTTAAGCTGTAGCTCGCGGACACGCAATCGTCGGGGCCTTGGCAAACCGCCACCGGCCCTGCACATGCCGCATATGGACGACAGCGTCATCTTCGACCGCGAGGCGGTGCGCCTGCACCGCGACCGCGCCGCCGCGACCGTCGGTTCGGTCGCCGACATCCTCGGGGCCGCCTCCGAGCGCCTCCTCGACCGGCTCGACGACGTCAAGCGTCGCTTCACCCGCGCGCTCGGCATCGGGGGCCGCGGATCGGTGGCGCCGGCGCTGCGCGCGCGCGGCATCGAGACCGTCTGCTGCGACCTCTGCACTGGATCAACGACCTTCCGGGCGCAGTGCTGCTTCTCCGCGACGGGCTCATGCCGGACGGGCTGTTCCTGGCCAGCATGCCGGTGCTGCCGACCCTGTCGGACCTGCGCACGGCGCTGCTGCGTGCGGAGGTGGAGGTGGCCGGGGGCGCCTCGCCGCGGGTTTCGCCGTTCCCCGAACTGCGCGACTGCGCCGGCCTGCTGCAGCGGGCCGGCTTCGCCCTGCCGGTGGCAGATGCGGACGAGATCGCGCTTGCCTATCGCAACCCGCTGGCGCTGCTCCGCGACCTGCGCGCGGCGGGCGAGGGCAACGCCGTGATGCTGCGCGACCGACGCATCGCGTCGCGCGCCCTGTTCGCCGCGGCACTCGCGGCACTCGGCGAGCCGCTGCCGCACCGGACGGTGCTGCGCCTGGCGATGATGACCGGCTGGGCGCCCTCGCCGGATCAGCCGAAGCCGCTCAGGCCCGGGCAGTTCACGATCCCGCTCGCGGTGGCGCTGGAAGACCGCTCTGACAGCCTGCTGCAGTCCCCGCCGAAATCGTCATCGTGCTGACCCTCGGGCTCGGCGGCCGACGGCCCTCGCGCTGCATCCTCGCCGCGATGCTGGCGCTGCTCGCGGTCGCCGGCTGCGGCTGCTCCACGGGCTCGACTGGCCAGGCGATGTCGGGAGCGGAGCATCCGCGACCGGGACCGGGCGCGGCGGCCCCGCCGATGATGACGCCGCCCGACTACTGAGGCCGCTCTTGTCCGGCCTCCGAAATTCGCCGGCGAATTTCGGAGATGAGCAGGCCACTACCGTGTCGATAAGGCTGGTGTTCATCGAGACCACTAGCCGCCGGTGGCACTCATATGCCGCGCCGGGCCGCGGGCTTCCTGGCTGTGGCCGATGAGGAAATCATGTCCCCTCGGCTTGCGCGAGATCGCCTCGCGGATCGCCCGGTGCAGCCTCGCCTGGTCGGCGCCGGCGCGCAGCGGCGCGCGCAGGTCGGCGGCGTCATCCTGGCCCAGGCACATGTACAGCATGCCGGTGCAGCTCAGACGGACCCGGTTGCAGCTGCCGCAGAACTCGTGCGTCATCGGAGTGATGAAGCCGATCCTGCGTCCTGTCTCGGCGACATGGACGTAACGCGCCGGCCCACCGGTGCGATAGGGTATGTCCTGAAACGTCCAGCGCTGGCTCAGCCGGGCGCGCACCAGCGACAGCGGCAGGTAGCGGTCGGTGCGGTCCTCGCCGACATCGCCCATCGGCATGGTCTCGATCAGGCACAGATCGGCGCCGATCCGGCCGCACCAGGCGATCAGCGCGTCGAACTCGTCCTCGTTGACGTCGCGCATCGCCACCGTGTTGATCCGCACCGCGAGGCCGGCCTCGCGCGCGGCGCGGATGCCCTCCAGGGTGCGCTCCAGGCGCCCGACCCTGGTGATGGCGGCGAAGCGACCCGCATCGAGGGTATCGAGGCTGACATTGATCCGCCTCACGCCGGCCTCGCGCAGCCCTGGCGCATGATGCGCGAGCCGGCTGCCGTTGGTGGTCAGCGTCAGCTCGTCGAGGCCGGCCTGACCGGATTGCCGGCCGAGCGACCGACCGAGCCGGGCGATGAACTCCGTCACCCCGCGCCGCACCAGCGGCTCGCCACCGGTGATCCGGATGCGCCGGACGCCGGTGGCGATGAACGCGTCGCACAGCCGCTCCAGCTCGTCGAACTGCAGCACCTCCGGCTTGGGCAGGAACGTCATCTCCTCGGCCATGCAGTAGACGCAGCGCATGTCGCAACGATCCGTCACGGAGACGCGGAGGTAATGGATCTGCCGCCCGAACGGATCGATCACCGGGCCCGCCGATTCGGTCATCGCGGATCGCCGTTCATGAAGGCTCGATCTCGAGATCGACCACGGCCGCGTTGATCAGCATCTTGCCGCGGTGCTCGAAGTTGATCGTCACACGGGCGCCGATCGCGGACTGCACCTGACCCGGACCCCACTCCGGATGCGCGGGATGCACGACCCACTGCCCCGGCTCGATCAGCGATCTGTAAGGCTCCTGCAACGGCTCCCTCCTCGTTTACCGAATCTTCAAGTCGATCGCCGATGCTCGGCAGGCGCGATGCCATCCTAACGCATGGAGCTTCGGCTTGGACGACCTGCTCGCCGATTTTGTGACCGAGACCCTGGAGAGCCTCTCAGAGCTCGATCTCGCCCTGGTCAGGCTGGAGCGCACGCCGGACGATCAGCAGACGCTGTCCCTGATCTTCCGACTGGTGCACACCATCAAGGGTACATGCGGCTTCCTCGGGCTCAGCCGGCTGGAGAAGGTGGCGCACGCGGCGGAAACCGTGCTGGACAAGCTGCGCAACCGGGCGCTGCGGATCGACTCCTCCGGGATCGGCCTGGTGCTGGCGGCGATCGACCGCATCCGGCTGATCGTCGACA
>CAXTOC010000278.1:0-3631 GCA_964245725.1 uncultured Acetobacteraceae bacterium
GCCATCAGCTCGTGCGTCAGGGCGTCGCGCTGCCGCGGTTCGAGGCTGGGATCGCCGCGGCGCCACAGCCGGCCGCGCACGACGATGTAGCGTCCGTCCGGCGTCACCGGCGGCGGCACCCGGCACCCCGGTTTCATCGCGACGGCACCGCCGGGGCGGACCGCCGGAAGGTCGCTAGGCCCGTACCAGGTCGCGGCTGCGCAGCAGCGCCGCAACCTCGGGCGGACGGCCGCGGAACGCGACGTAGAGCTGCATCGGGTCCTGCGTGTCGCCCGCTCCCAGCACCGCCCGGAGCCGTGTCGCGGTGTCGGGATCGAACGCATCGCCGGCCTGCTCGAACGCCTCGAAGCCGTCGGCGTCCAGCACTTCCGCCCACAGGTAGGAGTAGTAGCCCGCGGCGTAGCCGCCGCCCGCGAACAGGTGCTGGAAGTGCGCCGGCCGGTGGCGGATGCCGATCTCGGCGGGCATGCCGATGCCCGACAGGAAATCCCGCTCGAAGCCGTCGAGCCCGAGCGCGTCGGGCTCGGGATGGCGATGCAGCGCCATGTCGATCAGTGCGGCTGCGGTGTACTCGACGGTGCCGAAGCCCTGGCCGAAGCCGCGCGCCGCGAGCAGCCGCGCGATCAGCGCATCGGGGATCGGCGCCCCGGTCTCGACGTGCCGCGCGTAGCGGCGCAGCGTGTCGGGCACCGACAGCCAGTGCTCGTACAGCTGCGAGGGGAACTCCACGAAGTCGCGTCGCACCGAGGTGCCGGACTGGCCCGGGTAGCGCACCCGGCTGAGCAGCCCGTGCAGCGCGTGGCCGAACTCGTGGAACAGCGTGCGGGCGTCGTCGAAGCTGAGCAGGGTGGGTTCGGAGCGGGCGAAGTTGTTGTTGTTGACGATCACCGGCGCCAACGCCTCGTCCATCGCCTCCTGGTCGCGGTAGCTGCTCATCCAGGCGCCGGAGCGCTTGTCGGCGCGCGCGGTGTGGTCGGCGAGGAACAGCCCGACATGCCCGTCCGCGTCGCGCACCTCGTAGGCGCGCACGTCCGGATGGTAGACCGGCACCTCGGGACGCGGCGTGAAGCTGACGCCGAACAGCCGGGTGGCGCTGTCGAAGGCCGCCTGCTGGATGTTCTCGAGCACGAAGTACGGCTTGATCTCGGCCTCGTCGAGCGCGTAGTCGGCGCGGCGCACCCGCTCGGCGTAGAAGCGCCAGTCCCACGGGGCCAGCGCGTCGTTGAACCCCTCCGCCCGCGCCGCCGCCAGCAGACGGTCGCGCTCCGACGCGGCCTTGCGCTTCGCCGGCTCCCACACCTCGCGCAGCAGCGCCTCGGCGGCCTCCGGGGTGCCGGCCATGGTGTCGGCGAGCCGGAACGCCGCGAAGTCCGGGTAGCCGAGCAGGCGCGCCCGCTCGCGGCGCAGCGACAGGATCTCGGGGATCAGCGCGCGGTTGTCGTGCGGCCCGGGATGGGTGCCGCGCGCGATCCAGGCCTCGTAGGCCAGCCGCCGCAGGTCGCGGCGCGTGGAGAAGGTGAGGAACGGCTCGATCAGCGAGCGCGACAGCGTGACCACCGCGCCCTGCAGCCCGCGTTCGTCGGCGGCGCGGCGCGCGCCCTCGCGCACCGGGAACGGCAGGCCGTCGAGGTCGCCCTTGCCGAGTTGCAGCTGCCACTGCCTCTCGTCGTGCAGCACGTTCTGGCCGAACTGCACGTGCAGCACCGCGAGGCGCTCGGAGATGGCGCTCATCCTGTCGCGCTGCGCCGGGGCGAGTGCCGCGCCGCTGCGCACGAAGCCGAGATGGATGCGCTCCAGCAGGCGCAGCTGGTCCGGCGCCAGCCCGAGCTCGACGCGGCGGGCGTGCAGCCGCTCGACGCGACGGAACAGCGCGGGGTCGAGCGACACCCGCATGCCGTGCGCGGCGAGCTTCGGCGACATCTCGCGGTCGACCGCCTCCAGCGCCTCGCCGCCCAGGCTGAGCACCAGGTTGGAGAACACCGCGCCGACCCGCTCCAGCGTGCGGCCGGCGCGCTGCATCGCCTCGATGGTGTTGGAAAAATCCGGCTCGGCGGGATCCGCGCCGATCGCCGCGACCTCCTCGAGGTGCGCCTGCATGGCGAGCGCGAAGGCGGGCGCGAAATGCTCCGCCTCGATGCGGTCGAACGGCGGCACGCCGAACGGGGTGGTCCAGGGGGCGAGGAGCGGATTGCTGCCGGTCATGTCCGGCACTCGGTCAGAAGCCGCGCGCCGGGTCAAGCCGTCGGGCGGCGCCTCAGCGCAGCGACAGCTCCGGCGGCGCCGGCGCGTCGGTCGATTGCGGGACCCGGCTGCCGGTCAGGGTGATGCTGCCGTCGCGCTTCGGGTCGCGGGTCACGTAGGGGACGTTGAGGGTGCTGGCGAGCACCTGGAAGTAGCGGTCGCCGGTGAGGTCCACCGGACCCTCGCCGCCGCACGCGCTGGCCGCGGTCTGGAACGGCTCCTGGCGGTCCGGATAGTCGTACAGGCGGTGGATGCAGCGCACCGCGGTCTCGCCCGGCTGCCGCCCGGTGGAACCGGCGCAGCCGAAGAGCGCGAGCATCAGCAGCGCCAGCATCGGGACGGACGGGAGAACGCTGCGCATGGTCGCCTCGTGCGGTAGGGTTGCTGATATGGGCAGCTGGTCCCCGCCTCAACAGGTGGGTCGACCTGCGAGGGCCCTGCCCCGAATGACGTCGAGGAGCCGCGCATGTCCGGACCGGTGCTGCAGACGCCCCGCCTGCTGCTGCGACCGCCGGTCGAGGCCGACCTGGAGGGCTGGGCGGCGCTTATGGCCGACGCGACGGCCGCGCGCTTCATCGGCGGCCCGCAGGAGCGTCCGGTCGCCTGGCGCGGCATGGCAGCCGTGGCGGGTTGCTGGACGCTGCGCGGCTTCGGCCTGTTCTCGGTGATCGAGCGGGCGAGCGGACGCTGGGTCGGGCGCGTCGGCCCGTGGCAACCGGAAGGCTGGCCAGGGCCGGAGATCGGCTGGGGCCTGATCCCGGCGTGCTGGGGACGCGGCTACGCCATCGAGGCCACCGCGGCCGCGATCGGCTGGGCGCTGGCGGCACTCGGCTGGCCGGAGTTCATCCACCTCATCGCCCCTCAGAACACCGCGTCCGCCGCATTGGCGAGCCGGCTCGGCTCTTCCCTGCACGGACCGGGCCGGATGCCGCCCCCGTTGCAGGACCGACGTGTCGACGTCTGGGGGCAGACCGCCGCGCGATGGAAGTCGGAGCGCCGACACGGCGCCGGGGCCGGCTGAGTGCCCGAGGGCCACACCGTGCGCCGGCGCGCCGATGCCTTCGCCGCCCGCTTCGCCGGCGGCCAGGTCGACGCCTCCAGCCCGCAGGGCCGCTTCAACGACGGCGCGGCGCTGCTCGACGGACGGGTGCTGGAAGCGGCGGAGGCGCACGGCAAGCAGATGTTCCTCCGCTTCTCGGGCGCGCTGTGGCTGCGCGTGCATCTCGGGCTCTACGGCATGTGGCGGTTCTTCGGCCCCGGGCTCGCGGGCGTCCCGCATCTTCCCCGGACCTCGAGCTTCAGCCGGACTGACCGGTGTCGCGGACGCGCGGGCGACACCTCAGGACGCGTCGGCTTGCGGAGCCGCCGCCCAGGCGGCGCGTGTCGCGGC
>CAXTOC010000279.1:0-3550 GCA_964245725.1 uncultured Acetobacteraceae bacterium
GCCCTCCCGTAAGCCCTCCAAGGGGCCCTCCCTGCAGCGGCGGCGCGTAGGCGGGCTGCGGCTGGTAGCCAGATGGCTGTCCCCAGGCCGCCTGTTGCGGTGCCGCGGCCGCCTGGTTCTGCATCTGCGCCGCGTTGGCGACGAAGCCATGCAGGGCCTGCAGCAGGTTGGAGACCTGGTCCTGCTCGGAACGAAACGCCAGTGCCAGTTCGCGCAGGTCGAGAAGCCACTCGCGCGCCTGCTGGTCGCCGGCCTGCGCGGCCGCCTGCAGCTTGCTCCCGAGCGTCTGCAGCGCCTGCGCGGTCTGCTGCGACTGCGCCTGCAGCTGGGCGTATTGCTGGTCGATGCTCTGCACGTCCATGGTCGGTTCCTGCGCTTTGCGATCCGAGGTGAGGCCCGCGGACGCGGTTGCCTCGCAGAGCAGTATCCCCGGCGAGGAGACGGTTCAATCGGTGCGTCGCCGTCTCGGGACGGATGTCACCACCGCCGAAAGCTCCGCTCGCGGTTCCAGGCATAGAGCAGCCCGATCACCACCAGGGCGATGAGCACGATCTCGCCGAGGCTGAGATGGCGCAGCATCCGGAAGATCGCGCCGTAGATCAGGCCGTGGATGATCGACGACACCACGAGGTGGGTGATCCAGGCGCCGCCGGCATAGCCGTGATGCAGGCCGAGGCCCGGGTGGACGACGTAGCCGTGGTGCATCCAGGCCACGGGTCTGAGCCGGCTCATGCGCCCGGCACCATCCGTGCGGCCAAGAAGCGGCGCGCGTTCATCGTCGGCTCGAGGCGCGCCGAGGCAGGGCCAGCAGCATCGCCATGATGCAGCCCGGCAGCAGAATCGCCGCTACCGTCGATCCGCCGAGAGACGCCGCCAGACCCCAGAGCAGCGTGATCCACCACCACCATCCTCCAGGCCCGCGATGCAGCAAGACTAGCATCAATCCGGCCAGGCAGGGCAGGGAGCGCATGAGGGAGTCGAGCGCCACCCGACGCGGCTGCAACGCGATCGTCTGGAACGGCGGCAAGCCGCCGTCGCTCCCCGGCGCGGAGCCGCGCAGCCAGTCGAACCACGCGCCGATCAGGACCAACATCCCGTGCGTCACCGTGTCGAACAGCGCCATCAGCAGCACCAGGACCAGCGGCAGCAGCAGAAGCGCCAGCGCCGCGGTGCCGGAGCACAGCGCCAGGGCGACGCCGATTGCACGCAGGTACAGGCTCACGCGCGGCGGCGGAGGCGGTACGCCTTCTTGCTGACGAGGCGAGCCTCCACCGGGGATCAGAAGTCCCGCGAACTTCTGATCCGAAACATCAGGCGGCGGAGTGCTTGTGCGCCTCGGTGGTGTGGTCGTGCGCCTTCTCGCTGTGCTTGTGCGCGGCAGCGGAGTGCTTCCTGGCTGCCTCCTGGTTGCCTTCGGCATGCTGGAATGCGGCGGCGTGATGGTGGTGGGCGGCTGCGGCATGATGTGCCGCGGCCGAGAGATGCCGCTCGTGCGCGGGATGCTCGGTGGCCATGATCCTGGAACTCCTGTTTCCTGTCGTTGGGCGACGCAGACGTCACCGCGGACAACCAAACACCCGTTGGGACGCCGCGCCGTCATGATGATTCGATGACCCAGCCCTGATCGCGGCAGATGCCCCAAAGCGGGCGGGCCGACGCGAGCGCTTTAACCATCCGTTAAGAAGATCACGGCATCGTGACCGGGCGATGCCATTCCCGCCGGCATCGCGGCGGACGAGCCGGATCGGGCGGGTGCGAACCGGGATGAGCGCGATGAAAGAACGCCTGGTGGATGTGCTGAACGAGCGGAACACGGTCCTGCACGTGCTTCCGGTGCCCGCGGAGGGCCGGCAGGGAGAGCTCGACGAGGGCGCATGCGTGCAGCAGGCGCTGCACACCGCAGCACAGCTTCGGCTGGTGCCGGAGGCCGAGACGCAGAGGCTGCACGCCCGTATCCACGTCGAGCGCGGCGGCCAGCTGGCTCCGGTGGGCGATGTCCTGCGGGTCAGGATGGAGGCGCAGCGCCGCGCCGAGGAGCATATCCGGGCGCGGGCCTACTTCCTGTGGGAGCGCGACGGCCGTCCCGCTACCGACGGCGAGGAATACTGGTTCCAGGCCTGCGCGATCGAAGGGTGGAGCGCCGGCTGATCGCCTGCGGACGGCCCGCGACACGTTGAAAACGCGTCAACGGCGAGGCCACGTGCGACGAGGACTGGTTCCGCGGGCTGTGTTCACGTTACGTTCCGAAGATGACCCAGCCTCCGATGACCCAGCATCCGATCAGAGACCGGCTCCGCCGCCTGCGCAACCTCAAGGCCGCACCCCCGGGCAACGTCTGGATGGCCAAGTGCCGGTGCGGCCACCTGGCGCCGTTGCCGGTGGCCAGCCTGATCGAGAAACACGGCGAGCTGTTTCCGCTCGACCGCGCCCTGTCGCGGCTCCGCTGCAGCCTGTGCGGCCATAGTGCCACCGCCGAGGCCAGGCTGCTCAGGCTGTGCGATCCGGGATGCGGGCGCCACAGGGGGTGAGGTGCCGGCCGATCCGCCTCAGGCGTCCTGGAACTCCGGGTAGTCGGCGCCGAGCGTGGTCTTCTCCCAGGCGTCGAAATCCTGCTTCAGCGCCTCCAGCTTGCCGCG
This sequence comes from uncultured Acetobacteraceae bacterium, assembly GCA_964245725.1. Taxonomy (GTDB): domain Bacteria; phylum Pseudomonadota; class Alphaproteobacteria; order Acetobacterales; family Acetobacteraceae; genus Lichenicoccus. The sequence continues at coordinate 2,637 of CAXTOC010000279.1, forward strand.
CGCCAGACCCAGCGCCGGCTTGCCGAGCACCAGGCGCAGCGGCGGCTCGTCGGATTGCACCGCGGCGATGATCGCCTCCGCGCCGCGCACCGGATCGCCCGGCTGCTTGCCGTGGCGCTCCTCGGTCTGGCTGCGGCGCGCGCCGGCGGTCGCCGCGTAGTCGTCGATGCGGGTGGCGGACTGCCTGATCGAGCGGCCGGCCCAGTCGGTGCGGAACGGGCCGGGCTCCACCACCGTCACCTTGATGCCGAGCGGCGCCACCTCCTGGGCCAGCGACTCCGACAGCCCTTCCACCGCGTACTTGGTGGCATGGTAGAAGCCGGTCGCCGGGAAGCTGACCAGGCCGCCGATCGAGGAGATGTTGACGATGTGGCCGCGTCGGCGCGCGCGCATCCCCGGCAGCACCGCCTGGGTGGTCGCGATCAGGCCGAACAGGTTGGTCTCGAACATGGCGCGGATCTCGGCATCCTCGCCCTCCTCGATCGCCGCGAGGTAGCCGTAGCCGGCGTTGTTGACCAGCACGTCGATCGCGCCGAACTTCGCCTCCGCCTGCGCCACCACGCTGTCGACCTGGGCGCGCTGGTCGACATCCAGCGCCAGCGCCAGCGCGCGGTCCTCGCGGCCCTGCACCAGGTCGGCGACCTTGCCCACGTCGCGTGCGGTCACCACGGCGCGCCAGCCGCGCGCCAGCACGAGGGACGCCAGCTCGCGTCCGAACCCGGTCGAGCATCCGGTGATCAGCCACGCCGGCGATGAGGTCTCAGCCATATCCCAACTCCCGTCTCACCCTGCCGCCGGGCGCCCACGCGCCGCCCGGACGGGCCACCACACCGCACTGCCGGCGCTCCGTCCTAACGCCTTCGCCGCTGCCGCGGTTCGCGTCGCCGCGGGCCAGCCTCAGGCGGGCGCGGTCT
>CAXTOC010000280.1:0-1189 GCA_964245725.1 uncultured Acetobacteraceae bacterium
GACTACCGGCGGCAGCCGTTCGAGGTCATCGCGCGCCTGCTCGCCGCCGCGGACGAGCCGGTGGCGCTGCGTGCACGCTGCCACGCCTGCGGCGCTCCCGCCGCCTGGACGGCGAAGAAGCGCGACACCGGCCGGCTGCTCGAGGTCGGGGACGACGCGCTCTACGAGGCGCGCTGCGACGCGCACTGGTCGCTGCCGCCCGCTGGCGGCCGCTGAACCGACGCCGCCGGATCGCTACGCCCTGGGCCAGCGGCGATGCAGCCACAGCCAGCTCTCCGGCCTGGCCGCGATCCAGCGCTCCATGACGTCGTTGACCGCCTGGGTCAGCGCCAGCACGTCCGCCTGCGCGTCGCCGCTGTCGGGCAGCCTCAGCGGCGGCTCGACCACCACCCGGAAACGGGCGGGTCCGAGGCGCTGCACGTAGCCCGGCACCACCCGGCAGCGGTAGCGCAGCGCCAGCGACGCGAGTGCGGGCGCCGTCATCGCGGTGCGGCCGAAGAACCGCGCGGCGATCCCGTCATTCATCTTCTGGTCCATCAGCATGCCGAGATGGCCGCCGCGCGACAGGTGCCTGAGCGCCCCGCGCGCCCCCGCGGCGCCCTTGGGGAACATCGGCACGTCCTCGCGCAGCGCCCGGCGGCGCAGTCCGAGGATCGCCGCGTCGACCGATGGGCTGGCGGCCGCGCGATACAGGCTGGCGAACGGCAGGCCGTGGCGCGCCACCGCCGGGGGCAGCACCTCCCAGTTGCCGATATGGCCGGATACGAAGATGACCGGGCCGCCGTCTCGCTTCGCCTCGCGCAGGATCTCGGCACCCTCGACCTCCCAGCCGGGGCCGCTCGGCGTGTTCTCGCGCAGCGAACCGAGATGCGGCAGTTCGCCGACGGTGCGACCCAGGTTCTCCCACACGCCCCTGACGACCCGGCGGCGCGCGGCTTCGTCCAGCGCGGGGATCGCCGCCTCGAGGTTGGCATGGGCCACCCTCGAGACCGGCAGCAGCGGGCCGATCCAGCGCGCGAGCGCACCGACGAGGTTCGAGGCCCGCACCGGGCCCAGGTGGCGCAGCAGCGTCAGGACGATACGCAGCACGACGGCCTGGATGGTCGCGAGCGGCAGGGGGGGGGGGGGGGGGGGGGGCCGGGGGGGGGGGGGGGGGGCCCCCCCCCCCCCCCCCCCCGCCGCCGCGGGG
>CAXTOC010000280.1:1199-3535 GCA_964245725.1 uncultured Acetobacteraceae bacterium
GCAGCACGACGGCCTGGATGGTCGCGAGCGGCAGGCCAGGGCTCTGCCCTGGACCCGCTGGGGCCTGAGGCCCCAGACCCCCGGGATTCCGACGATCGGATCGCAGCACCTGGTTCGCTAGAGATCCAGCGGTTCGAACTGGGCGAAGAGTGCCGCAGCTTGCGGCAGCGTGCGTAGCGGCACGTAGTCGCACACCGCTGCATACGCCTCCCACAGCGCCAGCACGTCCGGATGCCGATGCGCGGATGCGATCGCACCCTCCTCCCACTCGAACACCTCGACGATCACCCCGTCCTCGCCGCGCATCGCCGTAGATGGACGATCGGTCGCGAGCCCGAGACGGCGTAGGACAGGCACGTGCTGCTTTGCCAGCGCCAGCAGATCCGCCTCCCGCCCGGGCCTCGGGCGATACGCCACGATCACCATGTCGCCCATCGAGCGCCTCCTCCGGACCGGCAGCGGACGCGCTGCTCTAGAGCATCATCCGATCGAACGGAATCGTTTGACCGGATAAAGATGCTCGTCGAAGCAACAGGCTGGAGCATGATCCGTGAGCCTAGGCGATCGGATCATGCTCTAGCGGTTGAGCTGCAGGAACGGCAACGGCGACGAGGATCCGCCCAGCACGGTCTGCGGCGCCTGCCCGTTCCAGCGCTTCAGGGTCTCCGCCGCCATGACCTTGGTGTAGCCGTCCGCACCGCCCGCGGCCTCGACCCGCAGCTTGATCGCGTTCGCATCCGCGCCGGCCTGGATCTCGGTGGCGCGCGCATCCGCGGCCGCGTTCAGCAGCGTGCTCTGGCTCTGGCCGCGCGCCCTCTCGATCGCGGCGTCGGCGAATCCCTTCGCTTCGGCGGCGGCCTGCTCCGCCTCGATCTGCTTCTGCTTGAGGATCTGCTGCGCCCGGTAGGCATTGGTCTTGGCCAGCGTGTTCTCGTTGACCGCCCGCTCGTACTCGGGGCTGAAGCGGAAGCCGGTGATCTGCAGGTCGATCAGCTCGACCCCGAACAGGCGACGCAGGTCGCGCGCGATCACGGCCTTCATCAGCCCGATCACGCGCTCGCGCTCGCTGGCGATGGTCAGCACGTCCTCGCGCCCGAAGATGGTCATGGTGCGGTCGGCCAGGATCGCGAACACGTTGCGGTCGATGTCGACGTTGCCGACCGTGCCGGTGTTGTAGAGCAGGTTGTAGACCGCATCGCGCGGGATGCGCCGGGTCACCGACACGCCGAGCGAGATCACCTGGCCGTCATGGCTGAGCACCCGCAGGTCCTGCGGTGGGCTGACGGTGTCGACGCTGACCTGGAGACGGTCCACGTCGGTCACGAACGGCAGCTTCAGGTGGACTCCCGGTCCGATCGGATCGGCCGCGGCCTGGTTCACGCGCCCGAAGGTGCGGGTGAAGGCCAGCTCCGTCGGCTCGACCGTGTAGAAGGCGTTGAAGATCAGCCAGCAGGCGACGAGTGCGGCGAGCAGCGCCAGCATCGACCAGCCGGGCAGCCGGCGACCCGGCGGCGGCATGCGGCGGAACTGCTCGATCCACGGCGAGGGCGTGCTGTCATGATTCACGGGCAACTCTGGTCCTGACCGGAAGGCGATGGGTTTCGTGCCGATGGCGACGCTACCACGCCGTCCGCGGCCGGCTGCAATCAACTCCCGCCGGGGCGGTCCTGCTTGACGACGCGGCACGGCACGCGGCAGATGCGGCCGCACGGCCTTCTGGGTCGACGCCGCCACGGCGAAGGGGAGCCGGCATGCGCACCAGACACCCGCCGAGCCGCCAGCGCCGCCGCGCCGCGCTGTTCGTGCTGCCCTGCCTGAGCCTGCCCTGCCTGAGCCTGATGGGAGCCGCTCCGATGTCCGACGCCCGCTACGATGTCGAGGGGCGCGGGATCGCCTCGCTGTCGCACGACCTGCAGGCCGGACGGGTCAGCGCGGTCGCCCTGGTGCACGCCTACCGCGCCCGCATCGCGGCCATGGATCGCGCGGGTCCCGCCCTGCACGCCGTCATCGCCCTGAACCCCGAGGCCGAGGCGGAAGCGGCGCGCAGCGACCGCAGGCGCCGCAGCGGCGAGGCGGCCCGGCCGCTGGAAGGCATCCCGATCCTGGTCAAGGACAACATCGAGACCGCGGACGCGATGCCGACCACCGCCGGCTCGCTGGCGCTGGCGGAGAACCACGCCGGCCGCGACGCGCCGCTGGTGGCGCGGCTGCGCGCGGCGGGCGCGCTGATCCTGGGCAAGACCAACCTGTCCGAATGGGCGAACATGCGCGCCTCGGACTCGATCAGCGGCTGGAGCGGCGCCGGCGGCCTGACCCGCAACCCGTTCGTGCTCGAC
>CAXTOC010000281.1:0-1290 GCA_964245725.1 uncultured Acetobacteraceae bacterium
TCTACGCGCTGCGCCGCGACGGCGACGGCGGCGTCGGCGACTACGCCGCGCTCGCCGACTTCGCCCGCCAGGCGGCCGCCACGGGCGCGCACGCGCTCGCGATCAGTCCGGTGCACGCGCAGTTCTCCGCCGACCCCGACCGCTTCAGCCCCTACGCGCCCTCGAGCCGGGTGATGCTGAACGCGCTGCACATCGCGGCCGACGCACCGGGCACGGAGGCGTCGCGCCTGGAGGCGCTCGAGCTGGTCGACTGGCCGGCGGTGGCGCGCGACCGCCTGGCCCGGCTGCGGCGGGTGTTCGATGAGGGTGCCGCGGAGGATCCGGCCTTCCTCGCCTGGCGCGCCTCGGGACGCGACGGTGCGGGCGACGAGCTCGAGGGCCACGCGCTGTTCGAGGCGCTGCACGCCGAGCTCTGGAAACGCGATCCGGCGCTCTGGCACTGGCGCAGCTGGCCACCGGAGTACGCGTCGCGCGACGCGGAGGGCAGCCGCGCCTTCGCCAGCACCCACGCACGCGAGATCGCCTTCCACGCCTGGCTGCAGTACCGCGCCGACCGCGAGTTGGCCCAGGCGCAGCGGGCGGCGCGCGAGGCCGGCATGGCGATCGGGCTGGTCTCGGATCTCGCGGTGGGAACCGACACCGGCGGCAGCCATTGCTGGAGCCGTCCCGGCGAGAGCCTGCTCGGCCTGACCATCGGCGCACCCCCCGACCTGCTGCAGGCCCACGGGCAGAACTGGGGCATCAGCGCCTTCTCGGCGCGCGGACTGCGCCAGAACGGCTTCGGCGCCTTCATCGAGATGCTGCGCGGCGCGATGCGCCACGCCGGCGGGGTGCGCATCGACCACGGCATGGGCATCGCCCGGCTCTGGATCATCCCGGACGGCGAGACCGCCGACCACGGCACCTACCTGGCGTTTCCCGAGGACGATCTGCGCCGCCTGATCAAGCTGGAGTCCGTGCGCAACCGCGCCATCGTGCTGGCCGAGGATCTCGGAACGGTGCCGGAAGGCTTCCAGGCACGGCTGCAGCGGGCCGGGATCGACGGCATGCGCGTGCTGCCGTTCGAGCGCGACCATGACGGCTTCATCGCGCCGGCGCTTTGGACGCGCGAGGCCAGCGCCATGACCAGCACGCACGACCTGGCACCGGTCGCCGGCTGGTGGTCGGGACACGACATCGACGAGCGCGGCCGCATCCTGCGCACCGCCCAGGAGCAGCAGGACAAGGAGCACGCCGAGCGGGCGCGGGATCGCACGGCGCTGTGGCAGGCGATGCGGCGCAGCGGCGCCG
>CAXTOC010000281.1:1300-3497 GCA_964245725.1 uncultured Acetobacteraceae bacterium
CGCGCACACCGCCGGCGCGCGCTGCGAGCTGGTGATGCTGCCGCTCGAGGACGTGCTCGGGCTGGTCGAGCAGCCCAACCTGCCCGGCACCACCGACCAGCATCCGAACTGGCGGCGTCGGCTGGCCGCGGGCGGCGGCGACGTGCTGCAGGACGAGGCGGTGCGGTCGCGCCTCGCGGTGATCCGATCGAAGCGGTCACTTCAGTAATAATTCCGTGCGCGAGCTGCGGCGGCGACATCGCGACACCATCTTCGTGTCGTGACGCCGTTCCTCGGTGCGCCGGAGGTCTCGATGAGCAGGCTCGTGGTCGTCTCGAACCGCGTCTCGATCCCCGACGGCGAATCCAAGGCAGGCGGTCTCGCCGTGGCCCTGAATGCGCTGATGGAGCGCCAGGGCGGGCTGTGGTTCGGCTGGAGCGGCAGGACCAGCCCGGATGCGGTCGCCGAGCGCGCGCCGCAGCTGGTGCGGCACGGATCGGTGCAGTATGCGACCGTGGATCTGTCTCCCGACGAACTCGAATTCTACTATAACGGCTTCTCCAACGCGACGCTCTGGCCGCTGCTGCACTCGCTGCCCGAGCAGATGCAGTTCGATCGCGGCAGCCTGCAGGCCTACCGCGCGGTCAACGAGCGGCTCAGCGACGTGCTGGTGCCGATGCTGCGCGCCGGCGACACCATCTGGATCCACGACTATCACCTGCTGGCGATGGCGTCCGCGCTGCGCGCGCGCGACGTGAGCGCGCCGGTCGGCTTCTTCCTGCACACCCCATTCCCCTCTCCCGACATGCTGGGCAGCCTGCCGGATGCCTCGATCTTCATACGCGACCTGCTCGCCGCCGACCTGCTCGGCTTCCAGACCGCCAACGACGCCGAGAACTTCGCCGCCTCCGCGCAGCGCATCGCGGGCGCCGCACGGCTCGCCGGCGGCGTGCTGCAGCTCGGCCGACGGCAGATCCGGATCGGCGCGTTCCCGGTCGAGATCGAGCCCGGCGAGTTCGCGCAGATTGCCGAGGCCGCGTCGGACTCGCCCGAGACCGGACGCCTGCGTCGCAGCCTGGACGGCCAGAGCCTGATCCTCGGCATCGATCGCATGGACCCGACCAAGGGGCTGCGGCACCGGCTGGCCGGCTTCCGTCGCCTGCTCGAGACGCGGCCGCAATGGCATGGCAACACCAGCTTCCTGCAGATCGCCGCCGAGAGCCGTCAGGACGTCGACGCCTACCAGGATCTTCGCGAGGATCTCGATCGCGCCGCGGGTGCCATCAACAGCAGCTTCGGCGAGCCGGACTGGGTGCCGCTGCGCCTGCTGGCGACCAGCAGCTCGCGCGAGGCGGTGGCGGGCTTCATGCGCGAGGCCCGCGTCGGGCTGGTGACCCCGCTGCGCGACGGCATGAACCTGGTGGCCAAGGAATTCATCGCCGCCCAGGATCCCGAGGACCCCGGCGTGCTGGTGCTGTCCAAGTTCGCCGGTGCCGCGCGCCAGCTCGGGGCCGCGATCCTGGTCAATCCGGTCGATCCGGACGAGATCGCCGACGCCCTGGACACCGCCCTGCGCATGAGCCGTCCGGAGCGGCAGGATTGCTGGAACGCCTGCTGGGAGGCGATACGCGACACCTCGGCGCTGGACTGGGGACGCTCCTTCGTCGCAGCCCTCGGCCGCGCCGGCCAGGAGCACGCGGTCCGCGAGCCGGTGCCGCCGGCGCGCCGCACCGCGAGCGGCGACATCCGACTGGTCTCGCCCGCACCCACGGCGCGCAACGCGAGCTAGGCCGGGTCTCGGACCGGGATCCGCTTGCCAGCCGGGCTGCGGCTGCGTCACAACCGCGCGCATGGCGCCACCCCTGCTGCTTCTGTCCGACATCGTCCTGAGCCTCGGCGGCAAGCCGCTGCTGGAGGGGGCCGGGTTCGGCGTCTCCGCCGGCGAGCGGCTGTGCCTGGTCGGGCGCAACGGCTCGGGCAAATCGACGCTGCTGCGGATCGCCGAGGGGTCGCTGCAGGCCGACTCCGGCACCCGCTTCCTGCAGCCGGGCTGCACCATCGGCGTGCTGCCGCAGGAGCCGGACCTCGCAGGCTTCGCCACCACGCTGGACTATGTCTGCGCCGGGCTCGGCCCGGAGGATCCGGGCTACCGCGCCGAGGCGCTGCTCGGGGCGCTCGGGCTCACCGGGCGGGAGGACCCTCGCCACCTCTCCGGGGG
>CAXTOC010000282.1:0-3486 GCA_964245725.1 uncultured Acetobacteraceae bacterium
GGACGACGTCTCGCTACGGGTGATGGCGGGCGAGACGCTCGGCCTGGTCGGCGAGTCCGGCTGCGGCAAGTCCACCCTCGGCCGCTGCCTGCTGCGGCTGACCGATGTCAGCAGCGGCCGCATCCTGTTCGAGGGCGACGACATCACCGACCGCGGCGAGCGGGCGCTGCGCCGCCTGCGCCCGCGCATGCAGATGGTGTTCCAGGATTCATACGCCTCGCTGAACCCGCGCCGGCGCATCGCCGACCTGCTCGCCGAGCCGTTGCGGGTCCATCGCGCACCCGGCGGCGCGCCGCATCGCCGCGAGCAGATCGCGCAGCGGCTGCAGGAGCTGCTCGCCCTCACCGGCCTGCCGACGCGGGCGCTGGATCGCTACCCGCACGAGTTCTCCGGCGGGCAGCGGCAGCGCATCAACATCGCCCGCGCCCTCGCCCTGTCGCCGCGACTGATCGTGGCCGACGAGCCGGTCTCCGCACTCGACGTCTCGATCCAGGCGCAGATCATCAACCTGTTCGCCGACCTGCGCGAGCGGCTCGGCCTGACCTACGTCTTCATCGCCCACGACCTGAGCGTGGTGCGCCAGATCGCGAGCCGGGTCGCGGTGATGTATCTCGGCGCCATCGTCGAGCTCGGCGATACCGACGCGGTGCTGCACGCTCCGGCGCACCCCTACACCGCTGCCCTGATCTCGGCGATCCCGGAACCGACGATCCGCGCAGGCTCCAGCCGCACCATCCTCAAGGGCGACGTCCCAAGCCCGATCGCACCACCCCCCGGCTGCCGCTTCCACACCCGCTGCCCGATCGCGCAGGCGCGCTGCCGTGACGAGGTGCCGCCGCTGCGCCGCCTGGATGACGGCAGGGCCGTCGCGTGCCACTTCCCGCTGGCGGCCTAGCGAGGGGCTTTGCCCCTTGAACCCCATCAAAGGCAGGGTCTTTGAAATCCATTCGCAAGAAATCGGCGTCTGGGGCCCTCGGCCCCAGTGGGTCAAGGGCGAAGCTCTTGCCTGCCTTCAGGAGGGCGCGACCCGGCGCAGCACCGGCGCCGGTCCGCGTCGCGCCCGGTTGATCGCGAGGTCGAGGGCGGCGAGGAAGGCGGAGCGATCCCTGGCACTGAACGGCTTCGGCCCGCCGGTCACCTGCCCCGCGGAACGCAGATCGTCCATCAGGTTGCGCGTCGCCAGCGCCATGCCGATCGCGCTCTCGTCGAACAGCCGCCCGGTCGGCGTCAGCACCGCGGCACCTGCCCTGACGCAGCGCGCCGCCAGCGGCACGTCGGCGGTGATCACCACGTCGCCTGCGCCGGCGCGCTCGGCGATCCAGCCATCCGCCACATCCGGTCCGCTCTCCACCACCACCCGCTCGACCAGCGGCGACGCCGGCACCGCGATCAGGCTGTTCGACACCACCAGCACCGGTATGCGGTAGCGTTCCGCCACGCGGTAGATCTCGTTCTTGACCGGACAGGCGTCGGCATCAACGTAAATGCGGCTGGCGGGCGCTGTCGCGTCGGCCATGGAAGCTCAGGCCTCCGACGCGTCCAGCCGCCTGAGGTCGGCGATCACGTCCGCGACCGTCTCCTCGACCGTGCGCTCCACCGGCACGATCATCGCGGGCTCGTCGTCGGTCGGCATCTCCAGGGTGCGCAACTGGCTGCTCAGCAGCGAGGCCGGCATGTAGTGGCCGCGCCGCTGCGCCAGCCGTTCCTGCAGCACCTCTTCCGAGACCTTCAGGTACAGGAACCACAGGCCCGAATTGCCCTCGCCGAGGCGCCGGCGGTAGGCGTGCTTCAGCGCCGAGCAGGTCAGCAGCCCGCCCTCGCCGGCATCGATGCGCGCGCGGATCCATTGCGCGCAGCTGTCGAGCCAGGGCCAGCGATCCTCGTCGGTGAGCGGGATGCCCGCGGACATCTTCGCCACGTTCTCCTTGGAGTGCAGTTGGTCGCCCTCCTGGAACGCCCAGCCGAGCCGGTCGCGCAGCCTCTCGGCGACGCTGCTCTTGCCGGAGCCGGACACGCCCATCACCACCAGCACGCGCGGCTTGAGGAGGTCGCTCATGCCGCCTCGTACTGAACGATGCCCTGCGCGCTGCCGACCAGCGCCAGGGCCGCACGCCCGATGAACAGCCCGCTCTCGATCACGCCGACGATCTCACCGATCCGCCGTTCCAGCACGGCCGGGTCCTCGATCACGCCGAAATGGCAGTCCAGGATCATGTTGCCGCCGTCGGTCACGAACAGCGATCCGGCGGGGTCGCGCCGCGGCGACACCCGGCCGCCGATCTGGCCGAGGCGCGCGGCCGCGGTCTCCCAGCCGAACGGCGTCACCTCCACCGGCACCGGCGTGTGCTCGCCCAGATGGTCGACCATCTTGCGGTCGTCGGCGATGATCACCAGGCGCCGGCTCGCCGCTGCCACGATCTTCTCGCGCAGCAGCGCGCCGCCGAGCCCTTTGATCAGGTTGAGCGTGCCGCGCTCGATCTCGTCCGCACCGTCGATGGTCAGGTCGATCTCGCCGTGCGCGGCGAAGCCGGACAGCGCGATGCCGAGCGCACCGGCCTGCGTGGCACTCCGTTCGGAGGTGGCGATGGCCACGAAGCGCAGCCCTTCCGACCAGCGACGCCCCAACGCCTCGATGACGAAGGCGGCGGTCGAGCCGGTGCCGAGCCCCACCACCATGCCCTCCTCGACCAGGGAGGCGGCCTGCTCGCCGACCTGACGCTTCAGCGCCTCAGGATCAGCCGCCGGCGGATCATCCATGCCCGGCTGCCGCTTCGTCCAGGCCCCAGATCAGCTCGCCCTCGGTGCTGACGTGCGAGGCCGGCTGCGCCGGATCGCCCGCCCGCACCTTCGCCAGCACCTCCCGCTTGCCCGTACCGGCCACCAGGAACAGCACGGTGGCGCTGCTGGCGATCGCGGGATAGGTCAGGGTCAGGCGCTGGTGCGGCGCATCGTGCGGCGTGCAGCTGCCGACCCAGGCATCGCGTTCCTCCAGCACCGGGGTGCCGGGGAACAGCGAGGCCGTGTGTCCGTTCTCGCCGAGGCCCAGCAGCACCACGTCGAACAGCGGATGGCCCGGCGTGAGACGATCAGCGCCATAGGCCGCGCGCAGGTCGCGTTCATACGAGGCCGCCGCCTCGGCGGGATCACCCTCGGTCGGCATCCGGTGCACCCGCTCGGGCGGCACGTCGACCCGCGACAGCAGCGCCCGGTTGACCATGTTGTAGTTGCTCGCTTCGTCGTCGAGCGCCACGAAGCGCTCGTCGCCGAAGAACAGCGCGGTGCGCGACCAGGGGAAGCGATCCCTGAAGGTGGGGCTCGCGAGGATCTCGTACAGCCGCTTCGGCGTGGAGCCGCCGGACAGCGCGACGCTGAACACGCCCTGCTTGCCGAGCGCCCGCTTCGTCAACCAGGCTGCCGCGCGCTGCGCCAGCGCCTCGGCGTGCGGCAGCACCCAGGCCTCGCCGTCCCCCACCCCCATCATGGCGC
>CAXTOC010000283.1:0-3482 GCA_964245725.1 uncultured Acetobacteraceae bacterium
GCCTCGGACAGCGTCAGCTCGAGCTCGGCCTGCAGCGAGGAGCCGACCACGCCGTCGCGGCGCGCGGCCTCGATCTGCACCGTGATCAGCCGGCGCAGCGCACGCAGCTCGCCCCAGCGCTCGGCCAGCGTCGGGTCGTGCCAGGCCGCCGGCAGCTCGGGGAAGCGCTGCAGGTGGACGCTCTCGGCCTCGCCGAAGCGCGCGGTCCAGGCCTCCTCGGCGGTGAAGCACAGCACCGGGGCGAGCCAGCTGCACAGGCAGCGATGCAGCTGGTCCAGCACCGTGCGCGAGGCCCGGCGGCGTGGCGAGGCGGGCGCGTCGCAGTACAGCGCGTCCTTGCGTATGTCGAAATAGAACGCCGACAGGTCGCTGGCGCAGAAGCCGTGCAGCGCCGGCAGCAGCCCGACCCACTGGTGCGTCGCCACCGCGCGCCGCAGCTGCGCGTCGAGCTCGTGCAGGCGGTGCAGCACCCAGCGCTCCAGCTCCGGCATCGCCGCGTGCTCGACGCGCTCGTCCTCGGCGAAGCCGTCCAGCGCGCCGAGCAGCCAGCGCAGCGTGTTGCGCAGGCGGCGATACAGCTCGCCCTGCTGCTTCAGGATCTCCGGGCCGATGCGCAGGTCGTCGTCGGTGTCGGAGTTCATCACCCACAGGCGCAGGATGTCGGCGCCGAGCGTCTCGCTGACCGCCTTGGGAGCCACGACGTTGCCGAGCGACTTGCTCATCTTGCGGCCCTGCTCGTCGAGCACGAAGCCGTTGGTCAGCAGGGCGCGGAACGGTGCCGAGCCGCGCGAGCCGATCGCCTCCAGCAGGCTCGACTGGAACCAGCCGCGATGCTGGTCGGATCCTTCCAGGTAGAGGTCGGCCGGATAGGGCAGCGTCTCGCCGCCGAGCACGAAGCTGTGCGTCGAGCCGCTCTCGAACCACACGTCGACGATGTCGCGCACCTGCTCGTACTGCTCGGGATCGCGCCCCGCGCCGAGGAAGCGCGAAGGCGGCGCGCTGTACCAGACATCGGCGCCTTCGGCCGCGAAGGCATCGACGATGCGCGCCATCACCGAAGGGTCGCGCAGCACCTCGCCGCTGCGCTTGTCGACGAACACCGCGATCGGCACCCCCCAGGCGCGCTGGCGCGAGATGCACCAGTCCGGCCGGCCCTCGACCATCGAGGTGATGCGCCGACGCGCCTGCTCGGGGACGAAGCGCGTCTTGGCGAGCGCGTCCAGCGCGCGGGTGCGGATCGCGGTCTCGCCGTCCATGCGGATGAACCATTGCGGCGTCGCGCGCCAGATCACCGGGGCGCGCGAGCGCCAGGAATGCGGGTAGGCGTGCGTGATCTGGCCGCGCCGCACCAGGGCGCCGGCCTCGCGCAGCGCCTCGCACACCGGGCCCGCGGCGCGGAACACGTGGGTGCCGGCGAACAGCGGCACTGCGGCGGCGTAGCGGCCGTCATCCTCCACCGTCTCGGGCACCGCGATGCCGTGCGCGGTGGCGAGCGCGAAATCGTCCTCGCCGTGCCCCGGCGCCATGTGCACCAGGCCGGTGCCCTGCTCGGTGGTGACGAAGTCGCCGGCCAGCAGCGGCACGTCGTGCTCGTAGCCCTGGCCGCGCCAGGGATGCGCGCACAGCGTGCCCTCCAGCGCGGTGCCGGGCAGCTCGTGCCGCCGCTCGTAGCGGGTGATGCCGACGGCGTCGGCGAAGGCGTCGGCGAGCTCGAGTGCGACCAGCAGCCGGTCGCCGGGCGCCACCAGGCTCCCCTCGCCGGCCTCGCATACCTCGATGACCGCGTAGCGGATCGAGGGGCCATAGGCGATGGCGCGGTTGCCCGGCATGGTCCAGGGCGTGGTGGTCCAGATCACCGCGCGGGCGCCGTCGAGCCAGCGCTGCGGCGTCGGGTCGCGGATCACCGGGAAGCCGACCCAGATGGTGGTGCTGGTGTGGTCGTGATACTCGATCTCGGCCTCGGCGAGGGCGGTCTTCTCGACCGGACTCCACAGCACCGGTCGCAGGCCGCGATACAGCGCGCCGCCGAGCAGGAAGCGGCCGATCTCGCCGACGATCGCCGCCTCGGAGCCGAAATCCATCGTCGCGTAGCGGTGCGCCCAGTCGCCCTGCACGCCGAGCCTGCGGAACTCCTCGGCCTGCACCTCGAGCCAGCGCTGCGCGTAGGCGCGGCACTCGGCGCGGAACTGCAGGATCGGCACCTCGTCCTTGTCGCGGCCGGACTTGCGATACTCCTCCTCGATACGCCACTCGATCGGCAGGCCGTGACAGTCCCAGCCCGGCACGTAGCGCACCGCGTAGCCGGCCATGCGGTGCGCGCGGTTGACCACGTCCTTGAGGATCTTGTTCAGGGCGTGGCCGATATGCAGGTGGCCGTTGGCGTAGGGCGGCCCGTCATGCAGGGTGAAGCGCGGACGTCCGGCCTCCGCCTCCTCGATGCGCCGATCCAGCCGCATCGCCGCCCAGCGCGCCAGGATCGCCGGCTCGCGACGCGGCAGCTCGCCGCGCATCGGGAACGACGTGCTGGGCAGGAACACGGTGTCGCGGTAGTCGGTCTCGCCGCTGGGATCGGTCATCGTCGGGGCACTTCGCTGCATCGGGCGGTCCGTCGCTGAGACCGCGGGCGAGCTCCGTGCTGCCTCAGCCGCCGAGCTTGCGCAACAGGTAGTCGCGCGCCTGCGCGGCGTCGCGGCCGATCTGCGCGCGCAGCGCCTCGAGCCCGTCGAAGCGCTGCTCGGCGCGAAGCAGGGTGTGCAGCGCCACCGAAAGCTCCATCCCGTACAGGTCGCCGTCGAAATCGAACAGGTGCGCCTCCAGCCGGCTCTCCAGCCCGGCGCTGACCGTTGGGCGGCGGCCGATGTTGGCCACACCCGGGTGGGTGCCGCCGTCGGGCAGCCGCACGGTGACGGCATAGACCCCGCGCGCCGGCTCCAGGTGACGACCGAGCGCGATGTTGGCGGTGGGGAAGCCGAGCTGGCGGCCGCGCTTGTCGCCGTGCACGACGATGCCGCGCACCGCCCAGGGGCGCCCCAGCTCCTCGGTGGCACGTTCCGGATAGCCGTCCAGCAGCGCGCGCCGGATCCGGCTGGAGGAGAACGGACCGCCGCTGTCGGCGAGCGGCGGCACGATGGTCAGGCCGATGCCCAGCGCCTCTGCCTGGTCGCTCAGCCGGTCGACGTTGCCGCCGCGGCGATGGCCGTAGGCGAAGTCCGGACCGCAGGCGAGATGGCGCAGGCCCAGGCTCTCGTGCAGCACCTCGCGCACGAAGCGCTCGGCGGAGAAGTGCGAGAACGCCTCGTCGAACGGGATCTCGAAGATGCAGGCCACCCCCAGCGCCTGCAGCGCGGCGCGGCGCTCGTGGCTCAGGCTGAGCCGGAACGGCGGGTCGTCGGGGCGGAACAGCTCGCGCGGATGCGGCTCGAACGTCAGCACCGCCAGCGGCGCATCCGGTCTCGCGGCATGGGCGCTGGCCAGTACGTGGG
>CAXTOC010000284.1:0-298 GCA_964245725.1 uncultured Acetobacteraceae bacterium
CGTCACGTTGACGCTCCACGTCGGCGCCGGCACCTTCCTGCCGGTGAAGGCCGACGACACCGACGACCATCGCATGCACGCCGAATGGGGCCGGATCGACGCCGCCACCGCCGGCCGGATCAACGCCGTCCGCGCCGCCGGCGGCCGGGTGATCGCCATCGGCACCACCTCGCTCCGCCTGCTGGAGAGCGCGACCGACGACGACGGCGTCGTGCAGCCGTTCGACGGCGACACCGCCATCTTCATCACCCCCGGCTACCGCTTCCGCGGCATCGATGGCCTGCTCACCAACTTCCAC
>CAXTOC010000284.1:308-3460 GCA_964245725.1 uncultured Acetobacteraceae bacterium
TGTTGGTCGCGGCGCTGATGGGCCTCGACAAGATGAAGGCGGCTTATGCCCATGCGATAGAGGATGGCTATCGTTTTTACTCTTACGGCGACGCCTCCCTGTTGCTTCCGTAGCGTTCGCTTAATGGGGTGGTGGGACGCGCCCTTCTATACGTGTTTTCAACAAGGGACTGTCGGCATACCATCTCCAGCTAGACTTTGGTGGGAACCGCGACTGATCCGAATTAAAGCGCTTCCGATGCCGTGATTTAGCGCTGTCCAGCGGAAGGGCCTCAAACCTCGCAAGCGGGGCAACAGGGCTGTTCATGCTGATCTCGGCGGTAATGTGTAAATAGGCGTCCAACCGGGACCCCTTATCGGCGTGTAAAAGGGACCCCCTCGTCGAGCGGCGGCAGGTCGATGTTGGGCGCGCCTTTCGCGCTGGTTGCGGCGTAGGACGGGCGCAGCCCGACCGGAGGCGCAACCAGCGCGAAGCGTCTCTCACCGGCCGTCCCGGGCGTCAGCTGCGGTGCTTGAGGCGCCAGCTGTCGTTGCCGGTCTCGACGATGTCGCAGTGGTGCGTGAGCCGGTCGAGCATGGCGGTGGTCATCTTGGGATCACCGAACACGCTCGGCCACTCGCCGAACGCCAGGTTGGTGGTGATGATGACCGAGGTGCGCTCGTAGAGCTTGCTGATGAGGTGGAACAGCAGCTGCCCGCCCGAGCGTGCGAACGGCAGGTAACCGAGCTCGTCGAGCACGACCACGTCGAGCCGGGAGAGCTGAACAGCCAGGGTCCCGGCCTTGCCGATCCGGGCCTCTTCCTCGAGCCGGTTCACAAGATCGACGGTGTTGAAGTAGCGGCCACGAGCGCCGGCACGCACGACGCTGGCCATGATGGCGACCGCCAGATGGGTCTTGCCGGTGCCGGTGCCCCCGACCAGCACGACGTTGCGCCGGCGGGTGAGGAACGAGCCGGCATGAAGCGAGCGGACCAGGTCCTCGTTGATCGGCGTGCCCTCGAACACGAACGCATCGAGGTCCTTCACCACCGGCAACTTGGCAGCACCCATGCGGTAGCGGACCGACGCCGCATGGCGATGTGCAGCCTCGGCGCGCAGCAGATCGGTCAGGATCTCCGTTGTGGTGCGCTTGCGCTGTACGCCGGTGGTGACCGCCTCGTCGAACGCGCCCGCCATGCCCTTGAGCCCAAGGCCGCTCATCGCGGCGATCATCTCATGCCGCTGCACGGGCACCTCGCAGCAGATCGTAGCGGGCACAGTCGGCGATCGGCGGATGCGTCAGCATCAGTGCCTCCGACGTATCGATCGTCGGTGGCCGTGGCGGCTCGCGCCGGCGTGCCAGGATGTTGAGGATCACGTCGTCGCTGGCGGCACCGCTGTCGAGCGCCTCACAGATCGCCTCCTCGACCGCATCAAGCCCGTCGGTCAGCACTGCCGACAGCACGCGCACGAACCGCCGATCGGCGTCGTCACCGGGCCCCAGCTTGCGGCGCAACCGGGCGAGCGCCGGCGGCAGCTCCCAGCCCTGGAACGGCGCACCGTTCCTGAGGGCACCGGGCTTCCTGGCCAGCACCGGCAGGTAGTGCCAGGGATCGAGGATCATCCGGTCGCGGCCGAACGAGCGTGCGTGTTCGGCGATCACCTCGTCGTCCAGCCGCACGACGATCCGGTCGGCATAGGCGCGCACCTGCACCGCTCGCCGCGCCGCCTTGGCCATGACCGAGTAGCGGTTGCGATCGAAGCTGATCAGGCAGGTGCCGGTCACCGCGTGCGGCGTCTCGTGGAAGCCGTCGAACGGCGCCAGCATCGGCTGCAACGCCGGACGTTCCGCCTCCCATGCCCGGGCGACGGTCAGCTCCTTCTGCTCTGGATGCGGGTGCAGCTCGGCCCAGCGCCGGCACTCCGCCTCCAGCCACCCGTTCAGCTCCTCCAGACTGGCGAACCGCAGCCGCGGCTGGAAGAACCGCCCGCGGATCGTCTGAACCTGGTGCTCGACCTGGCCCTTCTCCCATCCCGCCGCCGGCGAGCAGGCGGTCGGCTCGACCATGTAGTGATCGGCCATGATCAGGAAGCGGCGGTTGAACACCCGCTCCTTGCCGGTGAACACGCTCGTCACCGCGGTCTTCATGTTGTCGTAGATGCCGCGGGTCGGCACCCCGCCGAAGAAGGCGAACGCGCGTGCATGCGCGTCGAACACCATCTCCTGCGTCTCGCGCGGGTAAGCCCTCACGTACACCGCCCGCGACGCGCACAACCGCATATGCGCCACCTTCACCCGTACGGGCACGCCGGCGATCTCCACGTCCTCGTGGCTCCAGTCGAACTGGTACGCCTCGCCGGGCCTGAACATCAGCGGGATGAACGCCGCCGTCGCAACCCCCGCATCCTTGCGCCGTGCGATCTTCCAGCGCGCGACGTAGCGGCGCACCGCATCGTAGGAGCCCTCGAACCCCTCGCGCAGCAGCAGATCGTGCAGCCGGGTCATCCGCACCCGTTCGCGCCGCGGCCGCGCCTCGTTCTCCGCCAGCAGCGCATCCAGCCGCTCCTGGAACGGCCCGATCCGCGGCAACGGCTGCACCGCTCGCCGGTAGGTGAACTCCGCCTCCGGCGCCCGGATCGCCTTCCGCACCACCTTGCGCGACAGCCTCAGGTCCCGCGCGATCGCCTTGATCGACTTGCCCTCGGCGTGCTCGCGCCGGACCCGAACTACCGTCTCCAATATCAACATCCCGATCCCGCCGCCCTGGTCGCCACCAAAGCAGACGTGCCTAGAACATCAGGATGTGGGGTCCCCTTTAGACGCCGATCACCCCGCTAACGGGGTCCTCATTGCACGCCGGTCCTCAGCGACACGCTGATCAGCGGCCGGCGCATCCGCATCCTGGCGGTGGTCGACGACTTCACGCGCGAGTGCCTGGCGCTGGTGGTCGACACCTCGCTGTCAGGCGCGCGCGTCGCTCGCGAACTCGACGCCATCATCGCGCTCAGGGGCGTCCCGCCGCTGATGATCGTCAGCGACAACGGCACTGAGCTGACCAGCCTGGCAATCCTGAGGTGGACGCAGGAGCGCCCTATCGAATGGCACTACATCGCGCCCGGCAAGCCGCAGCAGAACGGCTACGTCGAGAGCTTCAACGGCCGCCTGCGCGACG
>CAXTOC010000285.1:0-3451 GCA_964245725.1 uncultured Acetobacteraceae bacterium
CCCCGGACGATCCCCAGGCCGCGGACGGTGCGCGCGCCCACGCGATCCTGGCCACGATCACCGGCACGATCGCCATGGCGCTGCTGGCGATGGGCCGCTGCGGCAGCGCGGAGGAGGCCGACCGTCAGGGCAGGGCGGTGTGGGCGGCGCGGCGTGCGTGAGCTTGGTCAGGAACGACGTCGTCGCTGCCGCGTCATGAGGAGGCCACCCTCCCGTGAAGTGAAGGATACCTCCCCATGAAGAACCTGCTGCTCTGCGCCGCCGGCGCCATTGTGCTGCTCGCCGGCTCGGGCCCGTTGACGCCCGGTGCGGCGAAAGGCTGCATCAAGGGCGCCGCGGTGGGCGGCGTCGGCGGCCACATGGCCGGCCATCACGCCGTCGTCGGCGCCGCCGCCGGCTGCGCCGTCGGCCATCACATGGCCAACAAGAAGGCCAAGGACGCGCAGGCCAACCCGCCGAGCTGAGCGATAAGGCAAGGGCTCCGCCCTTGACCCGCTGGGGCCGGTCGGCCCCAGACCCCGATGCGAGGACAGGGTCAGGGGGCCAAGCCGCTTGCCCTGTCAGCGCAGACTCTGCGTCATTCCGCCCATGCTCTGCGTCATGCCGGACGACCCGGTGTCCTGCACCATGGTGCCCTGGCCGCAATCCGCCGCCGGCGCGACCTCAGGTGTCGGCAGCGGCGGCCAGAACGCCATGGCGATGCCGTCCTGGATCGCGCGCAGCTCGATCTGCACCCAGTCGAGGAATTCGTGCAGTCCGCGCACGATGATCTGCTCGATGGTCTGGTCGCCCAGGGCAGCGCGCAGCTCGTCCAGCCGTTCCAGGATGGCGCCGCTGCGGCGCAGCCCGTAATCGGTGCGCAGCTGGCCCAGCGCCCAGTAGACCTGGCGCAGGGTCAGCGACAGCGAGCGCGGGAAGGCGTTGTTGAGCAGCAGGAAGCCCGCGACCGCGGTCGGCGCCATCCGGCGCGGCATGTTGCGCCGGTAGGCGTGGTAGGCGGCTGCGGCGCGCAGCACCGCACCCCACTGGCTGACATCGACCTCGGAGCCGATCCCGGCCTCGCGCGGCAGCAGCGTGTGGTACTTGATGTCGACCAGGCGGGTGATCTGGTCGGCGCGCTCGAGATACTTGCCGATCACGTAGAAACACCAGCCCTGGTCTCGATAGAACGTGCCCTCGGTGATGCCGTAGTGGGTCTGGCATTCCTGCTTCAGGCGCGTGCAGAGTGCTGAGAGCTGCGACGGACGGATGTCGTTCTCGCCCAGCCGCTGCACCCAGTTGTGGAAGATGTTGATGTGCGTCCACATCTCGGTTGAGATCAGCGGGCGCAGCGTCCGCGCGTTCTCCCGCGCCATGTGCAGGATGCCCGCGATCGAGTTCGAATGGGACCGGTCGAGCAGGTAGAACAGCACCACGCTCGAAGCGTCCGCCTTGTCGTGCTGGGCGTAGAACTGCTCGCCGTCGGCGTTGATCTGCACCACCGACGACCAGCCCTCGTCGCCCTGGCCGGTGCGCACGAAGGTCTCGGTGACGTCCAGGACGCGCGCGAGGTTCTCGATCCGCTCCAGGTAGCGGGCGAGCCAGACGGTGCTCTCGGCGTAGCGCGACAGCAGGTCCGACGAGCCTATGACGGCGGTCTCGGGCTGCGGGGAGATCATTCGAGCACCCAGGTGTCCTTGGACCCGCCGCCCTGCGACGAGTTCACCACCAGCGAGCCTCGCCGAAGCGCCACCCGCGACAAGCCGCCGGGCAGCACCCAGGTCGAGCGGCCGGTGATCGCGAACGGCCGCAGGTCGACGTGGCGCGCCTCGATCCCGCCCTCGCACAGGGTAGGCGTGGTGGACAGGCGGATGACCGGCTGGCTGATGTAGTTCGCAGGGTCGGCGAGCAGCTTGGCGCGGAACTCGTCGAGCTCGTGGGCGGCGGCGTGCGGGCCGATGATCAGGCCGTAGCCGCCGGACTCGCCCACCGGCTTGACCACCAGCTCGGCCAGGTGGTCGAGCGTGTACCGCAGCCCGTCCGGCTCGGCGCAGATGTGCGTCTCGACGTTGTGCAGGATCGGCTCCTCGGAGAGGTAGTAGCGGATGATGCGGGGCATGTAGGCGTAGATCGCCTTGTCGTCGGCAACCCCGGTGCCGACCGCGTTGGCGATGGTGACGTTTCCGGCCCGCCAGGCATCGATCAGCCCGCGCACCCCGAGCTGGCTGTCGGCGCGGAACACGTCGGGGTCGAGGAAGTCGTCGTTCAGGCGCCGGTAGATGGCGTGCACGGCGCGCAGCCCCGCAATCGTGCGCATGTAGACGCGCCGGTTCTCGACGATCAGGTCGCGTCCCTCGACCAGCGGCACGCCCATCTCGCGAGCCAGGAACACGTGCTCGAAGTAGGCCGCGTTGTAGATGCCGGGCGAGAGCAGCACCACCTGCGGGTCGCCAGCGGCGGCCGGCGACGCCTCCGCCAGCGCCTGCCGCAGCCGCGCGCCATACTCGTCGACCGCGCGCAGCCGGATCCCGCTCGCGAGATCGGGCAGCACGCGCAGCATCATGTGCCGGTTCTCGATCACGTAGGAGACGCCCGAGGGCGTGCGGACATTGTCCTCGAGCACCAGGAAGCGCCCTTCCTGGTCGCGCACGATGTCGGTGCCGTCGACGTGCACGTAGACGCCCAGCGGCACGTCCAGGCCCATCATCTCGGGGCGGAAATTGGTGTTGCCGAGCACCAGCGCGCGCGGGATGACGCCGTCGCCGAGGATCTTCTGGTCGTGATAGATGTCCCACAGGAAGGCGTTGATCGCGGTCACGCGCTGGCGGACGCCGCGCTCGACGACATCCCACTCGCCCGCGGTGATCACGCGCGGGATCAGGTCGAACGGCAGGATGCGGTCGATCGCGTCGCGGTCGGAGTAGACCGTGAAGGTGATGCCCAGGTTGTACAGCTCGGACTCCGCCATCGCCGCACGCCGGCGCAGCTCCGCGAGGTCGAGGCGGTCGAGACGCTCGCGTATCAGGGCGAGGTCGCCATGCGCGGGGTCGAGCCCGTTCATCAGCTCGCAGAAGAAGCGCGCCTCATAGCCGCAGAGCAGCCCTCCCGGCCGGGCCGCCCAGACGGTCATGCGGTGCGGCGTCCACGGAGCCGGGAGGCGAGCGTTCCGCCGGTCAGGCACGAGGGAGTCATTCCGTCCACCTGCGTTGGGTGGGGCCTAGCGAAGCAAGAAACGGGTCTGCCGCCAAGCCTGAACTGAGAGTGCTTTGCCGGTGCGCCGGCCGGCTCTATGAAGGGGCGCCGCGGAGGGGTGGCCGAGCGGTTTAAGGCAGCGGTCTTGAAAACCGCCGCGGGTGCAAGCCTGCCGTGGGTTCGAATCCCACCCCCTCCGTATCTCCACGGCAAGCCTGGGGCCGCTGGCGACGGAAAGGGTTTCGCCGCGCCGTGCAACGCTTTAATCAAGGCACACGTC
>CAXTOC010000286.1:0-3439 GCA_964245725.1 uncultured Acetobacteraceae bacterium
GTGGCGAGCAGCGCGCCGCCGCCGGCGAGCAGGATCGCAAGCGCCGCGAGCGGCGGCACCAGCCTGTGTCTCGACAGCCCGGGTCTCAATGCGCGTCCGCCCAGCTCTTGCCGTGCCCGGTCTCGACCACCAGCGGCACCGACAGGCTGGCCGCGGACTGCATCACCGCCTTGACCACCCCCTGCAGGCTATCGGCTTCCGCCTCCGGCGCCTCGAACAGCAGCTCGTCATGCACCTGCAGCAGCATCCGCGCTTTCAGGCCGGCCGCCGACAGGGCCGTGGGGACGCGCACCATGGCGCGCTTGATGATGTCGGCGGCACCGCCCTGCAGCGGCGCGTTGCTGGCCTGCCGCTCGGCGTAGGAGCGGCGGGCCGGGTTCTTGTCGGCGATGCCGGGGATCCAGCAGCGCCGGCCGAACGGGGTCAGCACGTAGCCGTGGGTGCGTGCCTCCTCGCGGGTGCTGTCCATGAAGGCGCGTATGCCCGGATAGCGCGCGAAGTAGGCGTCGATGTAGCTGCGCGCCTCGCTAGGCGGGATGCCGAGCTGGCGGCCGAGCCCGAAGGCGCTGATGCCGTAGATGATGCCGAAATTGATCGCCTTCGCGCGTCGTCGCGTGGCCGCGTCCATGCCCGCCATCGGCACGCCGAACACCTCGCTCGCGGTGCGGGCGTGGATGTCCTGGCCGGTGGCGAACGCCTCCTTCAGCGCCGGGATGCCGGCGACGTGCGCCATCAGGCGCAGCTCGATCTGCGAGTAGTCGGCCGAGACCAGCACGTGGCCAGGGGCGGCGATGAAGGCGCGCCGGATGCGCCCGCCCTCCTCGGTGCGGATCGGGATGTTCTGCAGGTTGGGCTCGTTCGACGACAGCCGGCCGGTCGAGGTGACCGCCATCTGGAACGAGGTGTGCACGCGCCCGGTGTCGGGGTTGACCTCGTCCACCAGCGCGTCGGCGTAGGTGGATTTGAGCTTGGCCAGCTGGCGCCACTCGAGGATGCGCGCCGGCAGCTCGTGTCCCTGCTCGGCGAGGCCCTGCAGCACCGAGGAGTCCGTGCCCCAGGCGCCGGTCTTCATCCGCCTGCCGCCGGGCAGGCTCATCTCGTCGAACAGGATCTCGCCCAGCTGCTTGGCGCTGCCGAGGTTGAAGGGGCGGCCGGCCAGCGCGTGGATCTCGGTCTCCATCACCGCCATGCGCGCGGCGAAGTCGACCGACATGCGCCGCAACTCGGTGGCGTCGACGCTGATGCCGGCCTGCTCCATGTCGGCTAGGATGCGTATCAGCGGGCGCTCGAGCTGCTCGTACAGCGCGAGCGAGCGGTTGCGGGCGAGCTGCGGGCGCAGCGCCTGCCACAGCCGCAGCGTCACGTCGGCATCCTCGGCGGCGTAGCGGGTGGCGCTGGCGAGATCCACCCGCGCGAACGGGATGCGGTTGCGGCCGGTGCCGGTGACCTGGTCGTAGGTCACCGGGGTATGGCCGAGATGGCGCGACGAGAGCTCGTCCATGCCGTGGCCGTGCGCGCCGGCCTCCTGGGCGTACGAGATCAGCATGGTGTCGTCGATCGCGACCGCCCGCGCGGCACCCGCATGCTCCAGCACCAGCAGGTCGAACTTGGCGTTCTGGAAGATCTTCAGCGTGCCCGGGTCGCGCAGCAGCGGATCGAGCAGGTCGAGTGCTGCCCGCGCCTCGAGCTGGTCGCCGACCGGATGCTCGAGGTCGCCCTCGTGGCGCAGCGGCACGTAGCAGGCGCGGCCGGGCGCGATGGCGAGCGAGAAGCCGACCAGGTTGGCGCGCATCGTGTCCAGCCCGTCGGTCTCGGTGTCGATGGCGCACAGGCCGGCGGCCCGGGCTGCGTCGATCCAGCCGCGCAGCGCCTCGGCGGTGGTGACGGTCTCGTAGCCGGCGAAGGCCACCTGGGTGACGGGCGCCTCGACGGGCGGCGGCTGGTGCCGCGCCTGTCCCTCCAGCCCGAGCCGCTGGGTGATGGAGCGGAAGCCCATGCCGTCCAGCCAGGTGGCGAGGTGCTGCGGGTCGGGCTGGACGAAGCCGAGCTCGCCGATCGGCAGCGGCAGCGGCGCGTCGTCGCGGAGGATGACCAGCCTGCGGGAGAGGCGCGCGTTGTCGGCGTGTTCGAGCAGCATCTCGCGTCGGCGCGACGGCTTCATCGCCGGTGCGGCGGCGAGGATCGCCTCGAGGTCGCCGAACTCGGCGACCAGGGCGCCGGCGGTCTTGGGGCCGATGCCGGGCACCCCGGGCACGTTGTCGACCGGATCCCCCATCAGCGCCTGCACCTCGACCACCTTGTCTGGGCCGACCCCGAAGCGCTCGCGCACGTCGGCCTCCCCGATCGGCTTCTGCTTGATCGGGTCGAGCATGCCGACGCAGGGCCGGATCAGCTGCATCAGGTCCTTGTCCGACGAGACGATGGTGCAGCGTCCGCCGGCCTCCTCGACCGCGCGCGCGTAGGCCGCGATCAGGTCGTCGGCCTCCCAGCCGGCGAGCTCGATGGCGGGGATGCCGAAGGCGGCGGTCGCCTCGCGCACCAGGGCGAACTGCGGCACCAGCTCCGGCGGCGGCTCCGGCCGGTGCGCCTTGTAGTCGCCGTAGAGCTCGTTGCGGAAGGTGAGGCGGCCGGCATCGAAGATCACCGCGAGGTGGGTGCCGACATGATCGCGCAGGAAGCGGGCGATCATGTTGGTGAAGCCGAACACCGCGTTCACCGGCGTGCCGTCCGGCCGGCTCATCGGCGGCAGGGCGTGGAAGGCACGGAAGATGAAGCCGGAGCCGTCGATCAGCACCAGGTGGGCGTCGCGCAGCGAGCCGGGATCGGTCGCCTCGGGCGCGGCGGTGGCGGCCTCAATGTCCTGAATCGCCGGTCTCCTGCGCCTGCGGGTCGAGCACGTAGAGGCGCGAGCAATAGGGGCAGAAGGTCTGCGCGCCCTCGATGCGCAGCCAGACGCGCGGGTGGCCGAGCGGGCCGTCGCCGCCGTCGCAGGCGACGACGCGGCTGCTCGCCAGCAGCGTCTCGACGAGGCCGAGCCGCGGGGTAGGGGTGGACGCGCCGAACGGCATGCAATCGCCTCGATGTGGTAGACCCAGGCATGGCTGGCCGGAGTTCGAGCGGGATGATACGCAGGATCGCCATGGTTTCAAACCGCCGCCCCCGTCTCCGCTGGCGCCTGCTCCTGCTGGCCTGCCTGATGCTGCCGGCCTCGGGCTGCGCGGATCGCCGCGAACCGGCCGGCGTGGCGCAGGCGCACGAGGCGGACCGTCGGCTCGTGCCGCCGGATCTGGTCTGGACGCTGCCCGACGGCGCGCGCATCCCGGTGCGGGCGTGGATGCCGGCGGGCCCGACGCGCGCGGTGGTGCTGGCGCTGCACGGCATCAACGACAGCCGCGACGCCTGGGAGCTGCCCGGACCGGTGCTGGCCGGACAGGGGATC
>CAXTOC010000287.1:0-3415 GCA_964245725.1 uncultured Acetobacteraceae bacterium
TCGTGGTGTTGCGGTCGATCAGCCGGGTGAACACGCCGCCCAGCGTCTCGATGCCCAGCGACAGCGGCGTCACGTCGAGCAGCAGCACGTCCTTGACGTCGCCCTTGAGCACCGCGCCCTGCACCGCGGCGCCGATCGCCACCACCTCGTCGGGGTTGACGTTGCGGGCCGGCTCGCGGCCGAAGAACTGCTTCACCACCTCGATGACCTTGGGCATGCGGGTCATGCCGCCGACCAGGATCACCTCCTCGATCTCGCCGGCCGACACCGATGCGTCCTTCAGCGCCGCCCGGCACGGGCCGAGGGTGCGCTGGATCAGGTCGTCGACGAGGCTCTCGAGCTTGGCCCGGCTCAGCTTCAGCACCAGGTGCTTCGGCCCGGTGGCGTCCGCGGTGATGAAGGGCAGATTGATCTCGGTCTCCTTCGAGGAGGACAGCTCGATCTTGGCCTTCTCGGCCGCTTCCTTCAGGCGCTGCAGCGCCAGCTTGTCGTTACGCAGGTTGATGCCCTGCTCGCGCTTGAACTCGTCGGCCAGGTAGTCGATCACGCGCGCATCGAAATCCTCGCCGCCGAGGAAGGTGTCGCCGTTGGTCGACTTCACCTCGATCACGCCGTCGCTGATCTCCAGCACCGAGACGTCGAAGGTACCGCCGCCGAGATCATAGACAGCGACCGTGCCGCCGTTCTTCTTCTCCATGCCGTAGGCGAGCGCTGCCGCGGTCGGCTCGTTGATGATGCGCAGCACCTCGAGGCCGGCGATGCGACCGGCATCCTTGGTGGCCTGGCGCTGGGCGTCGTTGAAGTAGGCCGGAACGGTGATCACCGCCTGGGTCACCGGCTCACCGAGATAGGTCTCGGCGGTCTCCTTCATCTTGCCCAGGACGAAGGCGCTGATCTGGCTCGGCGCATACTTCTGGCCGCGGGTCTCGACCCAGGCGTCACCGTTCTCGCCCTTGACGATGGCATACGGGACCAGCCCGCGATCCTTCTCGACGGTCGGATCCTCGAAGCGCCTGCCGATCAGGCGCTTGACGGCGTAGAGCGTGTTGGTCGGGTTGGTCACCGCCTGGCGCTTCGCCGACTGGCCGACCAGCCGCTCGCCGTTCTCGGTGAAGGCGACCATGGACGGCGTCGTGCGCGCGCCCTCGCTGTTCTCGATGACGCGGTTGTCCTCACCCTCGCGGATCGATACGCAGGAATTGGTGGTGCCGAGATCGATCCCGATAACCTTGCTCATACGATACTCTCCTTGTCAGCAGCCGCGTCCGGCCCGAAGCACCGGAAGCGACCCAATGGATTGATGGCGGCATGGATGTATTGAGGACCGACGGGTCCGACAAGTCCCTGCCGTCGTGGATGCACAAAACCTAGGCAGAAATCGGCGCGAGAGGCCGACGTCTAGACGGTGCGGTCGAGGGTCTCCGCCTCGGCGGACACGGCGTCCGGCGACGCGGCCTTAGAGACCACCACCATGGCCGGCTTCAGCAGCCGGCCGTTCAGCGTCCAGGCCGAGGTCCAGGCCTGGATCACGGTGCCGGGCGGATGCTCGGCGTGCGGCTGCTCCGCCATCGCCTGATGCAGGTTGGCGTCGAACGTCGCACCGGTCGGATCGGTGCCGACGATGCCGTTGCGTTCCAGCACGCCCAGGAACGAGCGCTCCACGCTCTCGAAACCCTCGCGCAGCTTGCTCAGCACGGGACTGTCGTCGGCGGAGCGAGGCGGCAGGCTGGCGATGCCGCGACGCAGGTTCTCCGCCGCTTCCACCACGTCGCCTGCGAACTTCTGCACCGCGTACTGGCGGGCGTCTTCGGTCTCGCGCCTGGCGCGGGTGCGGACGTTCTGGGTCTCCGCCTCGGCGCGGACCCAGCGGTCGCGCATCTCGTCCAGCGACGCCTCAAGCTCCTGGATCCGGCTGGCGGCGGCCTGCATCACGGTCTCGGGACCCTGCGCTGCCCCGGATGCCGCGTCGGCGCCACCCGTGTCCTGGTCCGGCTGGTGCGCCGGCATCGCTGTCTCTTCGTTCATGGCGGTGAATTAGGTGACGCCGCCAGGATCAACAAGCCGTAAAGATGCAGCCCAGCGCCGCCTCTCCCGCCGCCTGCCGCTCTCGCCCCCGTTCGTGCCATGATCGCATATCCGTCGCATGCTCGAGCAGGAGACAGCCGCTTGGACGCCATGAAACACACGATCGCGCTGGTCGACGACGACCGCAACATCCTGACCTCGGTCTCGATCACGCTGGAGGCGGAGGGCTTCCAGGTGCGCACCTACACGGACGGCGAGAGCGCGCTGCAGGGCATCACCGCCAGGCCCGTGGACCTCGCGGTCCTCGACATCAAGATGCCCCGGATGGACGGGATGGAGCTGCTGCAGCGCCTGCGCAGCCGCTCGCAGCTGCCGGTGATCTTCCTGACCAGCAAGGACGAGGAGGTCGACCAGCTGATGGGCCTGCGCCTGGGCGCCGATGACTACATCACCAAGCCGTTCTCGCAGCGACTGCTGCTGGAGCGCATACGCGCCCTGCTGCGACGCAACGAGGCCAGCCGCGAGGCCGGCGGCGCCCCGCAGCAGGGCAGCCTGGTGCGCGGCGCGCTGTCACTGGACGAGACCCGGCACCAGTGCCTCTGGCGCGGTGCGGACATCCAGCTCACCGTGACCGAGTTCCTGCTGGTCAAGGCGCTGGCCGCCCGCCCGGGCCTGGTGAAGTCGCGCGACCAGCTCATCGACGCCGCCTACGGCGAGAACATCTACGTCGACGACCGCACCATCGACAGCCACATCAAGCGCGTGCGCAAGAAGTTCCGCCAGATCGATGACGGCTTCAACCAGATCGAGACGCTGTACGGCATCGGCTACCGCTACAAGGAGGAGTGATGCCCGACAGCCTGGCGCCCACGCCGACGAGCCTGTCGGCACCGTCGGTCACCGGGCACCGCAGGCGCTGGGTGTCGCCGATGATGCGGCGCGTCCTGCTGGTCAACGCGCTGCCGCTGGCGCTGCTGGTGGCGACGCTGCTCTATCTCAACCAGTTCCAGAACAGCCTGCTGGAGGCGGAGGTGACGGCGCTGCGCGAGCAGGCACGCATCTATGCCGGCGCCCTCGGCCAGAGCGCCGTCAAGCCCGCCCCGGCGCCGCCGCCATCGTCGGGTGCGACGCCGAAGCCGCCGCCGCACGCCTCCGACAGCAGAGCGCATGGTCCCGGGCGCGGCCGCCGGCCGCATCCGATGCTGGCGCCCGGGGCAGACGACCTCGTGCTGGCGCCGGCGCTCGCGCGGCCGCTGCTGCTGCGCCTCACCGAACCCAGCCCGAGCGCCCAGGCGCGGCTGTTCGCGCCGGACGGGCAGCAGGTCGCCGACAGCCGCGCCGATGCGCACGACGACGGTTCCGCTGCCGCTTCCGATCATGCGCCGCCGGG
>CAXTOC010000288.1:0-3411 GCA_964245725.1 uncultured Acetobacteraceae bacterium
CCCAGCAGCGACGAGATGCCCGACAGGTGCAGCGAGAACAGGGTGAAGTCCATCGCCGGACCGGACTGGTACTGGCCGTTGGAGAGCGGCGGGTACAGCGTCCAGCCCGAGCCCGAGCCGGTTCCCCAGAGCAGGCCCATCATGGTCATGAAGAAGCCGGCGACGGCCATCCACAGCGACATGTTGTTCAGGCGCGGGAACGCCATGTCGGGTGCCCCGATCATCAGCGGGATGAACCAGTTGCCGAAGCCGCCGATCATCGCCGGCATCACCATGAAGAAGATCATGATCAGGCCGTGCTGGGTGACGATCGCGTTCCAGGCCTGACCGGTGGCGACGACGTGCGAGCCGGGATGCAGCAGCTGCGCGCGCATGATCATCGACAGCGCGCCGCCGACCAAGCCGGCCACGATCGACAGGATGATGTACATCGTGCCGATGTCTTTGTGGTTGGTCGAGCAGAACCAGCGCACGAAGAAGCCGGGCACGTGGGCGTGGTCGCCGTGCCCGTGTTCCTGGGCATGCCCCTGCTCGAACGCCTGCGCGTGCGCCGGGCCGTGCGATCCGACCGGCCGCTGCCCGTCATGCGTGGTTGCCGACATCCTACCGTCTCCTGCGCGCCGGACGCAGACTAGCGTCCGCGCCGCGCCGTGACATGCTGCTGTGCAACACGATACCGTATGGGCCGGAACCCATGCTATCTCGCCAGCGCCAGCTCGACCCGCCTCGGACGCGAGGGCGTGAGCGCGCTGAACTTGTTCTTGGCGTCCTTCAGCCAGGCCGTGTAGTCGGCCTCGCTGACCGCGTGCACCTCGATCGACATCGAGTCGTGGTTGATGCCGCAGATCTGGTTGCATTCGCCGTAATAGTCGCCGGGCTTGTCCACGTTGAACCAGGTCTCGATGGTGCGGCCGGGGATGGCGTAGCGCTGCACCCCGAGCGAGGGGATGAAGAAGCTGTGCAGCACGTCGCCGCTGGCGATCAGCACGCGCACGTTCTTGCCGACCGGCACCACCAGCGGGTTGTCGACGGCGAGCTGGCGCAGCGCGCGCTGGTCCGGCTTGAGCTGCTTGGTCGGGATCATGTAGCTCTGGAAGTCGAGGCCGCCCTGCTCGGGGTAGGTGTACTCCCAGTACCACTGGTGGCCGGTCACCTTGACCGTCATGTCCGGCGCGGTGGTGCGGTCCTGGAAGTAGACCAGCCGGAACGACGGCACGGCGATCATGATCAGGATCAGCACCGGCACCGTGGTCCACAGGATCTCGATGGTGGAGTTGTGGCTGGTGCGGCTCGGCACCGGGTGGGCGCGGTGGTTGAAGCGCACGAACACGTAGAGCATCAGGCCGGCGACGAACACCACGATGCCGATGATGATGTAGAGCACCCAGGTGTTGAGGGCGACCACCTCCTGCTGCACCGGGCTGTGCGCCGCCTGCAGTCCCATCTGCCAGGGATGCGGCACCTGTGCCGCCGCCGGCGCCGCGCCTGCTCCCAGCAGCGCGGCACCCGCCGCGAGGCCACGCCAGCCAGGATGGACGCCCCAGCGGCCCCGCATGCCCGTCACCATCCTGTTCCCGATCCTTTTCGCTGAGATGGTCGACACATCCGGCAGATCAAGCACGCCAGACGGTCTCTGCGGCGCCGTTGCGCAGCGTCACCAGGGTGAACAGGCCCGCCGGCGGCACCGGTTCGATCCGCGCCCGCGCCCGCTCGTTCGGCGGCAGCAGCGACTCGATGGCGAAATCGGGATGCCAGCCGAGCGAGTGCGAGGCACGAGCCATGGCGCGCTCGACCATCAGACGGACGCCGCCCGGGGCGAGGAAGTGGTTGACGAACAGGATGTGGCCGCCCGGCCGCACCACCCGGCGCAGCTCGGCGTAGAGCCGTCGCGGGTTCGGCACCACCGAGGCCACGAACATCGCCACGGCGATGTCGAAGCTGCCCTCCGCGAAATCGGTCTCCTCGGCGTCCATCTCCAGCAGCGCCTCGACGTTGCCGAGGCCGCGGCTGCGCACTCGCCGGCGCGCGAAGGCCAGCATGTCGTCGGACAGGTCGATCCCGGTGACCCGCTTGTCCGGGTCGTAATGCGGCAGGGCCAGGCCAGTGCCGACGCCCACCTCCAGCACCAGCTGCCCCGGCAGGGCGTTGACCGCCGCGACCGCGCGGCGCCGGCCGAAGGCGGAGATGCCGCCGAACACGGCGTCATAGATGCCGGCCCAGCGCCGGTAGGCGGCCCTCACCGCATCGGCGTCGAGGGCGGAGCGCGGCACCGGGCCGTCCGGGCCACGTGGCTGTTGTTCTAGGGCGTGGCTCATCGGATCCTCTCTCTGCCCTGCCCAGGCCCGCGCAGCAAGGGGCGAGCAGCCCCGACGCCGCGTCGCAGCCGGGCCGCGGCCGGGTTTGCCCGGTGCCCGCGGCGCGGGCTATGCTCGCGGCAGTACCCGGCGGGAGAAGGCGGCCGCATGTCGGATCAGGATATCAGTCTGGTCGTGCTCAACGTCGTGTTCTGGGGCGGGAACGTCATCTATTATTTCCGCCTGCCGATCTATCACTGGCTGGATGGTCGGATCCATTACGAGCCGGTGACCGAGCGGTTGCGCGCGCTGTTCAGGCCAGGGCGGAAATAGCCTCCGGCGACCGTGCGCCGGCGTCGCGTCGAGCCTCGATCCGGTCCCACAGCAGGGCGGCGCTGTTGATGCCGTCGAAGCGATCGAGCTGCTGCAATCCGGTCGGCGAGGTCACGTTGATCTCGGTCAGCCAGTCGCCGATGACGTCGATGCCGGTGAAGATCAGCCCGTGCTCGCGCAGGTGCGGGCCGATGCGACGGCAGATCTCGCGGTCGCGCTCGGTGAGCGACACCCTCTGCGCCACCCCGCCGACATGCATGTTCGAGCGCGACTCCCCTTCGGCGGGCACCCGGTTGATGGCGCCGATCGGCTCGCCGTCGGCGAGGATGATGCGCTTGTCGCCGGCGCGCACCGCCGGCTCGTAGCGCTGTATCATCAGCGGCTCGCGCGAGGCGGCGAAGAACATCTCCAGCAGCGAGGCGAAGTTCTCGTCGTGCTCGCGCAGCCGGAACACCCCTGCCCCGCCGTTGCCGAACAGCGGCTTGACGACGATGTCGCGGTGCTCGGCGCGGAAGTCGCGGATCGCCTGCACGTCCCAGCTCACCAGGGTGGGCGGCATCAGGTCTGGGAAGTGCGTCACCAGCAGCTTCTCCGGCGCGTCACGCACCGCGCGCGGGTCGTTCACCACGAGCGTGTGCGGGTGGACGTGCTCAAGCAGGTGGGTGGCGGTGATGTAGGCCATGTCGAACGGCGGGTCCTGCCGCATCAGCACCACGTCGACGCGCGCGAGGTCGAGCGCCGCCGCCTCGCCGAGCCGGGCGTGCGCGCCGCGCACCCGGTCGAC
>CAXTOC010000289.1:0-3409 GCA_964245725.1 uncultured Acetobacteraceae bacterium
GTCGATCTCCGGCCCGAACGCGCCGAAGATCGACTACAAGGACGTGCGCCTGCTGTCGCGCTTCCTGAGCGAGCGCGGCAAGATCGTGCCGAGCCGCATCACCGCCGTGTCGGCCAAGAAGCAGCGCGAGCTCGCCCAGGCGATCAAGCGCGCCCGCTTCCTCGCTCTGCTGCCCTACATCGTGAGCTGAGGGAGCGAACCCCATGTCCGCAACCGTGGTGATCCTGCTCCAGCGCATCGAGAAGCTGGGCCAGATGGGCGACGTCGTGAAGGTGAAGCCGGGCTATGCCCGCAACTTCCTGCTGCCCCAGGGCAAGGCGATCCGCTCCAACGCCGCCAACCGCGCCCGCTTCGAGGGCGAGCGCATCCAGCTCGAGGCGCAGAACCTCAAGCGCCGCGAGGAGGCCGAGCGCCTGGCCGAGCGGATGAGCGGCCTCACGGTCGTCATCATCCGCCAGGCCGGCGACAGCGGCAGCCTGTACGGCTCGGTGTCGCCGCGCGACATCGCACTCGCTGCCGCCGAGGGCGGCCTGACCATCGACCGCCAGCAGGTCCAGCTCGCGCACCCGATCAAGACCCTGGGCCTGTCCGACGTCCGCGTCGTGCTGCATCCCGAGGTCAGCATTCGCGTGGTCGCCAACGTCGCCCGCTCGGCGGAGGAGGCGGAGCGCCAGGCCCGCGGCGAGCGGGTCGGCCGCAACGACGGCGACGACGAGGACGAGCAGCCCGCGTTCGGCCTCGAGGAGGCAGAAGGCGAGATCGCCTGACGCCATCCGCAAGGGGAGAAACCATCGCCTCGCAACGGCCCGGACCCCCATCCGGGCCGTTCGCATGTCCGCCATTGCCTTGCCCGCCCCGGCACCCGGTCCCTTTGACCGGAACGCCGCTGTCGGTTCATCCTCCGGTATCGTTCGCTGTGGGGAATGGAAGCATGCCTGTGCTGCTCGATCTGGTGCTCAGGCGGTTCATCCGGTTCGGCCGCCTGGACATCCGGTACGCGGGCGGGCGGCTGCGGTCCTACGGGCAGGGCACCCCGCATGTCGGGATGGAGATCCTCGACCCCGCCACCGAGAAGGGCCTGCTGCTCAATCCCG
Source organism: uncultured Acetobacteraceae bacterium (assembly GCA_964245725.1). Lineage (GTDB taxonomy): Bacteria > Pseudomonadota > Alphaproteobacteria > Acetobacterales > Acetobacteraceae > Lichenicoccus. The sequence goes on from CAXTOC010000289.1 coordinate 1,095, forward strand.
GGCTGGCATTCGGCGAGGCCTACATGGCCGGAACGATCCGCCCCGTGGGCTGCACGCTGTACGACCTGATGGACGTGTTCATGGTCAACGCGGTGCGCGGCGGCCATCCCGGCGCCACCGTGTCGTCCCGGCTGCGCGAAGCCAAGCGCCTGTTCACCCAGTACAACCCCGCACCCCGCGCACGCCGCAACGTCGCCCACCATTACGACCTCAACGGCCGGCTCTACAGCCTGTTCCTGGACCGCGACCGGCAGTACTCCTGCGCCTACTTCCCACGCGGCGACGAGACCCTGGAGGAGGCGCAGGAAGCCAAGAAGCGCCACATCGCCGCCAAGCTGCGCCTCGACCGGCCCGACCTGGAGGTGCTCGACATCGGCTGCGGCTGGGGCGGCATGGCGCTCACCCTCGCCCGCGACTACCGCGCCCGCGTCACCGGCATCACCCTGTCCACCGAGCAGCTGGCGGAAGCGCGCGCGCGGGCGGACGCGGAGAACCTGTCCGACCGGGTGCGGTTCGAGCTGGTGGACTACCGCGCGGTCGCCGGGCACTTCGACCGCATCGTCTCGGTCGGCATGTTCGAGCACGTCGGCGTCGGCCACTTCGACGCCTACTTCGCCCGCATCCGCGACTGCCTCAAGCCCGACGGCGTGGCGCTGGTGCACGCGATCGGCCGCAACGAGGGCCCGGGCGCCACCAACCCTTGGCTCGACAAGTACATCTTCCCCGGCGGCTACTCGCCCGCACTCAGCGAGACCTTCGCCGCGATCGAGCGCTCCGGCCTGTGGGTCACCGACTGCGAGATCCTGCGGCTGCACTACGCGAAGACGATCACGCACTGGCGCCGCCGCTTCGCCGCCAACCGCGACCTGATCGCCTCGCTCTACGACCAGCGCTTCTGCCGCATGTTCGAGCTCTACCTGGCCGGCTCCGAGATCGCGTTCCGCCGCCAGGGCCACATGAACTTTCAGGTCCAGCTCACCCGCGACGCCGAGGCCGTCCCCTTGTCCCGCGACTACATGGTGGACGCCGAACGCGCCGCCCTCCAGGCCGCCCGCGCCGGCGCCTCCCTGGAACGGCTCGACGCCGACTGAGCCGGCACGAGGCTGGAGCAGATCCGATCAGGTGGATGGGCTGATCGACAAGGGCCCGTGCTTCGATCTGACTCCGCTGCCGACCCGACGGCCTGCTAGATCGGGTCGATCACGAGATGGTCGCTCACCACCACCTTGCCGTCAACAAGCGTATCGACCCGATAGCTCCCGGGTCCCAAACCAGCGGCTGCCCGCCTGGTCCAGAGTCCATAGGGAGTCGAGTCGAAACGGAGGTTTTCGCGCGAGGTGCGGGAAACGAGGACACTGGACCTGTACCAGTCCCATTCGACATCGTGAAGGCCATCCTCGTCGCCGGGATTCGGCCAGCTCAGGAACGCCTCGACCCTGATGACGTCCTTCAGCGTGAAGTGCGTCTGCGGCGTAAGCTCTCCAAGTTCGAAATCCGGCTGCCTCATCGTAAGGGATCTAACGACGGTGAGTGGCTAATTTGCGCAGCCTGCAAGCACCAGTGAGCTGACCAGCCACAAACCGGTGAAGCGAGCGGGCATTGGGCGTCATCCGTTCAACAGGTGGCAACCCGATACGACAACGGCACGTTTTCGGCAACGGGATGCCCACCCGCAATCCTGAGCCGAATGTCAACTTCGGACATCGAGCTGCTGGGACTGTGGTCAGCCGGACCTTGAATGCGCTGACGGACCCGGCCTGAGGCTTGCCGGATTTATCGTGAGTCGATGACGGCGGCGGAAAAATGGATCATGGCGCTGAAGCTCTGGTCCGTCTTGTCGGCGCGCGTGCGATCCGCTTGAACTCGAGCTTGCGGGGCCACTCTTCGATCAGATGGTGCCACGGGTGGCGCTCGCAATCGAGCCGCAGCGGCTTCGCGCGGCGCGAGTGCTGCGAGATGACGATCTTGACGCCTTCCGCGTCCAGGTCGGCGACGATGTCGCCATCGGATGCTGCGTCGGCGATCAGGCCTTGGAACTGGCCGTGCTCCCGTCGCAATGGCGCCGGCCCGCAACGCCTCGGTTGCCGGACATCGGTGGCAGGTCATGGACTGCGAAGCGGCAATTGTTGCTGCCGCTCCGGCCAAGTCAGTCCGCTTCCAGGGCAATGCAGCTCCTTCCTCGCCTGCTGGGCGTCCGTCAGCAGTCTTGACCACGCTTCAAGCTCTTCATGGATCCTCAGCGGCCTCAGAGCAGCCGGGCCAGCCGGTCGAACTCCTCAACCGTCAGCGTTTCCGCCCGCCGCTCCCCGTCGATC
>CAXTOC010000290.1:0-3395 GCA_964245725.1 uncultured Acetobacteraceae bacterium
CGTAGCGCGGCATCAGGCTGTCCTTGAGGTGCCCGGCCTCGCGGTCCAGCGTGATCGTCTCCATGCTGCGGTGCGCGGCCAGCAGGATGGTCCCGCCCGGGGTCTCGTAGACGCCGCGCGACTTCATCCCCACGAAGCGGTTCTCCACCAGGTCGAGCCGGCCGATGCCGTTCTCGTGCCCTAGCCGGTTCAGCCGGGTAAGCAGTGCCGCCGGCGACAGCGCGTCGCCGTCCACCGCCACCGGGTCGCCGGAGGCGAAGTCGACCGCGATCTCGCGGGCGACGTCCGGGGCCGCCTCCGGGCTGATGGTGCGCCGGAACACCACCTCGTCCGGCGCGACCGCGGGATCCTCGAGGATCTTGCCCTCCGAGGAGGAGTGCAGCAGGTTGGCGTCGACCGAGAACGGCGCCTCGCCGCGCGCATCACGCGCGATCGGGATCTGGTTCGCCTCCGCGAAGGCGAGCAGCCTGGTGCGGCTGGTGAGGTCCCACTCGCGCCACGGCGCGATCACCCTCACCTCCGGCTTGAGCGCGTAGTACGACAGCTCGAAGCGCACCTGGTCGTTGCCCTTGCCGGTGGCGCCGTGCGCGACCGCGTCGGCCCCCACCAGCTCGGCGATCTCGATCTGGCGCTGCGCGATCAGCGGCCGCGCGATCGCGGTGCCGAGCAGGTACTGGCCCTCGTACAGCGTGTTGGCGCGGAACATCGGGAAGACGAAGTCGCGCACGAAGCTCTCGCGCAGGTCGTCGACGAAGATCTCCCGCACGCCGGCCGCCTCGGCCTTGCGCCGTGCCGGCTCCAGCTCCTCGCCCTGGCCCAGGTCGGCGGTGAAGGTGACCACCTCGCAGCGGTAGGTGGTCTGCAGCCAGCGCAGGATGACGCTGGTGTCGAGGCCGCCGGAATAGGCGAGCACCACCTTCTTGACGTCGCCGACGGCCATGAGCGGATCTCCCTGAACGCGCAGGCTCTAGCATCGAGATTCCGCACCGGCCAGCTTCGAAATTCGACGTGTGGCGGCGCAACCGGGGGCCGCATCGGGCTGTTTTGCAGGCCGCAGCGGAGAGCATCATGCGCGCCTCGCCCTTCCCGCCGTCACGGTTCGTCGTGGCCATACCCGCCTGCAACGAGGTGGCGCGGATCGGGGCATGCCTGCGCGCACTCTCCGGCCAGCGCGGCGGCCGGCCCGGCGACCGCTGCGACCACATCGTGCTGCTGCTGAACAACTGCACCGACGGCACCGCCCAGGCGGTGGAGCGGGTGCGGCCGGAGCTGGCGATGCCGGTCACGGTGGCGATCCGCGACTTCCCGGAAGCACAGGCGGACGCCGGACATGCGCGTAGCGCCGCCTTGGCGCTGGCCGCGCGGATCGCCGGCGCGGACGGCATCCTCGCCACCACCGACGCCGACGGCACGGTGGCGGTGGACTGGGTCGCCTGCACGCGCGCCGCCTTCGCATTGGGCGCCGAGGCGGTCTGCGGCCGCGCGCTGATCGATCCCGTCGAGGCGATGCACATCCCGCACGCGCTGCACGAGGACGACGCGCGCGAGGTCGCCTACGGCGCCATGCTCGACGAGATCCACGCGCTCGCCGATCCCGACCGCTGGGACCCGCTGCCGCGGCACACCGAGCATTCCGGCGCCAGCATCGCCGTCACCGTCGACGCCTACCGGCGCGCCGGCGGCATGACCCCGCTGCCGACCGGGGAGGATCGCGGCTTCCTGCGTGCGCTGCGCGCGGTCGATGCCCGCATCCGCCACGCCCCCGACGTGTGCGTCACCGTGTCGGGGCGGCTGCAGGGACGCGCGGCGGGCGGCATGGCCGACACCATGGCGCGACGCATGGTCTGCCAGGACCCGACCCTGGACGCCGAGCTGGAACCGGCCGCGACCTGCCTGCGTCGCGCCCGCCTGCGCGCCCGGGCGCGCCTGCTGTCGGACGCGCGGCACGATCCCGACAGCTCCTGGCAGCCGCTCTCGGCACGGCTGGCCGGCGAGGCGTCGCTGCCGGCGGAGACGGTGCGCGCCTGGCTGCGCCACCGCTATTTCGGCGCGGCCTGGAACCGGATCGAGGCGGAGAGCCCGGCGCTGGTGCGGGTGCCGGTGCTGCGCCAGGCGCTCGACCGGCACGTGGCGGAAGCCGCCCGCATCCTGGCTGGCCTCAGGAACGAGGTGCCGTCCGACGCAGCCGATCCAGCCGGTAGCCTTGCCGCCGCAGAGGCGCGTCCGGCCTGAAGCCACGCTCGGCGGCGGCGGCGGCGAAACGCTCCGCCGCCTCGTCGCCGGTGGTCGGCGTGTCGGTCGGCCCGGTCCAGTTCACCAGCAGCATCGTGCAGTCGGGCAGCGACGCCGCGACGCAGCGCTGGGCCAGCCGGTCGATATCGTCGGACACCAGGAAATAGAGCATCTCGGAGACCAGCACGAGGTCGAAGGCGCCGTGCTGGGCGGGGTCGGTCCAGTCGTCGGGCAGCACCGCGCGGTGCAGCGCGACGTGGTCGAGCCCGACGCAGCGCAGGCGGGCCTGGGCGAGTGCCGCCTCGGCGAGATCGAGGCCGACCAGCCGGTCGCAGCACGCGGCCAGCATCCGGCTCAGCACCCCGATCGAGCAGCCGAGCTCGAGCGCGCTGCGGAAGCGTCGGCCCTCCAGCTGCGCCAGCGTGTCGGCGTACTTGGCCTGCTCGTAGGGGCTGGTCTCGAAGCGCCACGGATCGGGATGGTCCGCATACAGCCGCTCGAACACCTCCGGCTTCCAGCTCCGCGGCTTCCCGTCCTCCGGACTCACGCGCAGCACCTCACGGGGTGGTCTCCAGGAAGGTCTCGAACGGCTGCTCGAACACCGACAGCAGCGCCTGCGGCAGCGCGAACCCGTCCGGATCGTCGGTGATCAGCCCGGCATATTGCGAGGCGTGCAGCCGGATCGCGCGACGCTTGCGGTCGAGATGGCGCTCCACCGCCAGGCGGAAGCCGCGTATCGGCTGGTCCGGCTCGACCCCGGCGTGGGGCTCGATCAGCCACCCCCACACCGGGTAGGAGAGCAGCCGGAGACCGCGCCCGCGCGGTATCCGGCGCGCCATCTTCTGCACCGCCTCGTGGTCGCAGTGCGGGTCGAGCATCCAGGGGGCGAGCAGGGTGTCGCAGCCGCGCCGTTCGAGCTCCGCCGCGATGGCGGCGCAGGCCTGCTCGAACGCCGGACCCTCGTGCGGTGCGGCGGTGTCGCGCAGGCGCAGGAAGCCGACCTCCGACGCCGGGAGTCCGAGTGCGGCGGTCGCCTGCAGCGCCTCGGCCTCCCGCCGCGCGCGCAGCCGCGCCTCGGGCAAGAGCCGCGAGCGCGGATGCGAGCCGGTGCCGTCGGTGACCACCAGCACCGCCGGCGGGCGGCCACGGGCGCAGAGCTCGGC
>CAXTOC010000291.1:0-3376 GCA_964245725.1 uncultured Acetobacteraceae bacterium
CGATCACCAGGATCATCGCCAGGAACTCGGCGCCGGCGATCAGGAACAGCCCGGCGGCGTTGAAGAAGGCGAGGATCAGGAACAGCACCGAGTGCACCGGGTTGCGCGCACTCACCACCAGGCACGACGACACCACCAGCACGGCGGCGAACAGGTAGAAGGTGATCTGGGCGATCATCGGTAGGGCGCGTCCTGCTCCAGCCGACGCGCCAGCACGCTCTCCCAGCGATCGCCGTTGGCCAGCAGCTTCTCCTTGTCGTAGAGCAGCTCCTCGCGTGTCTCGGTGGCGAACTCGTAGTTCGGCCCTTCGACGATGGCGTCCACCGGGCAGGACTCCTCGCACAGCCCGCAATAGATGCACTTGGTCATGTCGAGGTCGTAGCGCGTGGCGCGGCGCGAGCCGTCGTCGCGCGGCTCGGCCTCGATGGTGATCGCCGAGGCCGGACAGACCGCCTCGCACAGCTTGCAGGCGATGCAGCGTTCCTCGCCGTTGGGATAGCGGCGCAGCGCGTGCTCCCCTTTGAAGCGCGGCGAGAACAGGCCCTTCTCGTAGGGGTAGTTGATCGTCACCTTCGGCTTGAACATGTATCGCAGGGTCACGCCCAGTCCCGCGATCAGCTCGACCAGCAGGAAACTTCGGGCGGTGCGGTCCAGCAGGGCCATCGTATGCAGATCCTCAGGAGCCGGCGTGGGGCAGCAGCCCGGTCGCCATCAGGAAGCAGGCGGTCAGCACCATCCACAGCAGCGAGAACGGCAGGAACACCTTCCAGCCCAGGCGCATGAGCTGGTCGTAGCGGTAGCGCGGGAACGTGCCGCGCACCCAGATGAACATGAACATCACGAACAGGATCTTGAGGATGAACCAGATCGGCCCGGGGATCCAGGTGAAGGGCGCGATCCCGACCGGCGGCAGCCAGCCGCCGAGGAACAGGATGCTGGTCATCCCGCTCATCAGGAACATGTTGGCGTACTCGCCGAGGAAGAACAGGCCGAAGGCGAGCGAGCTGTACTCGACGAAGAAGCCGGCCACGAGTTCGCTCTCCCCCTCGGCGAGGTCGAACGGCGCGCGGTTGCACTCGGCGAGCCCGGAGATGAAGAACACCACGAACATCGGCAGCATCGGCACCGCGAACCACACGCTGCGCTGCGCCAGCACCACGTCGTTGAGGTTCAGGCTGCCGACGCAGAGCAGCACCGAGACCAGCACCAGCCCGATCGAGACCTCGTAGCTGACCATCTGCGCCGCCGAGCGCAGGCTGCCCATGAAGGCGTATTTCGAGTTGCTGGCCCAGCCGGCGATGATGATGCCGTACACGCCGAGCGAGGAGATCGCGAACAGGTACAGCACGCCGACATTGATGTCGGCGACCGCCCAGTGGTTGTTGGCCGGGATCACCGCCCAGGCCGTCAGCGCCAGCCCGAAGGTCAGCACCGGCGCCAGTAGGAACAGCACCCGGTTGGCGCCCGAGGGGATCACCGTCTCCTTGGTGATCATCTTGATCGCGTCGGCGAAGCTCTGCAGCAGCCCGAACGGGCCCACCGTGTTGGGGCCTCGACGAAGCTGGATCGCCGCCAGCACCTTGCGCTCGCCGTAGACCACGTAGGCGACGCCGACCAGCAGCGGCACCAGCATCGCCAGCGTCTCGAGCACGGTCAGCAGCAGCAGCCCGAGGCCGGTGTGCAGGAAGAAGTGCTCCACGCGGCGCTACTCCGCCACCTGCAGCGCCGGCGCCTGCACCGAGGCTTGCACCAAGGGCTGGGCATAGACGCGCGAGCACTCGATCATCGTCGGACTGGCGCGGCTGATCGCGTTGGTCTGGTAGTAGTCGCCTGGCGCCGGAGCGAACGCCGCGTTCGCCACCGCACCCGGATCGCCGGCGGGACCCGCGAGGTCGGTGACGCCGAAGCGCGGCAGACCCCGGCGCGCGAACACCGGGTTGACCTCGGCCAGCCGGTCGCGCAGCGCCTCGATGCTGTCGTAGGGCAGCCGGTGGCCCACCACCTCGGAGAACGCGCGCAGGATGCGCCAGTCCTCCTTGGCCTCGCCCGGCGGGAACACTGCCTGGAAGCCGCGCTGCACCCGGCCCTCGGTGTTGCTGTAGGTGCCGGGCTTCTCGATGTAGGTGGCGCCGGGCAGGATCACGTCGGCGCGCGCCGCACTCGCGTCCCCGTGATGCCCCTGGTAGACCACGAAGGTCTGCGGGCCGATGCGCGCCGGGTGGAACTCGTCCGCACCGAGCAGCCACAGTACGTCGACGCCGCCGCTCATCATGCCGGCGACCGAACGCTGCCCCGGTCCCGGGACGAAGCCGAGATCGAGCCCGGCGACCCGCGAGGCGGCGCCGTGCAGCACGTTGTAGCCGTTCCACTCCGGGCTCAGCGCGCCGACCGCGCGCGCCAGCGCCCAGGCGGCGGCCTGCACGGCGCCCGCGTCGTCGCGCGCCAGCGCCGCCTGGCCGAGCACGATCATCGGGCGCTTGGCCGTGCGCAGCGCCTCGGCAAAGCCGACGCTGCCGTCGAGCAGCCCGCTCAGCACCGACGGACGATCGCCCAGATGCGTCACCGGATAGGTCAGGTCGCGTTCGGGAGCGCCCTTCAGCGTGCCGACGAAGCCGATCGGGAAGCGACCGGCGAGGTAGCGCTTGCGTATGCGCGCGTTCAGGATCGGCGCCTCGAAGCGCGGGTCGCAGCCGACCAGCAGCAGCGCGTCGGCCTCCTCGATGCCGGCGATCGAGCTGTTGAACAGGTAGAACTCGCGCCGCGCGGCGTCGATGCGCGCCCCGTCCTGGCGGCAGTCGAGGTTGCCCGAACCCAGCGAGACCATCAGCTCCTTGAGCGCCAGCATGCTCTCGGCATCGCACAGGTCGCCGGCGATGGCGCCGATGCGCTCGCCCGGCACGCCGTCGAGGCGATGGCCGATGGCGCTGAACGCCTCCTGCCAGCTCACCCGGTGCAGCTTGCCGCCGACACGCAGCCACGGCGCGTCCAGCCGTCGGCGCTTGATCCCGTCGAACGAGAAACGGCCCTTGTCGGCCATCCACTCCTCGTTCACCTCGTCGTTGACCCGCGGCACGATGCCGCGCACCTCGGCCTGGCGCACCTGCACCACGATGTTGGTGCCGACCGCGTCGGTGACGTCGATGCTGTCGACCGAGCGCATCTCCCACGACCGCGCCCCGAACGCCTGCGGCTTGGAGGTGAGCGCGCCGACCGGGCAGATGTCGATCAGGTTGCCGGAAAGCTCCGAGGTCAGCGCGCGCTCGACGTAGGTGGTGATCTCCATGTTCTCGCCGCGCGAGGTGGCGCCGAGCTCAGGCACCCCCGCCACCTCGGTGGCGAAGCGGACGCAGCGCGTGCACTGGATGCAGCGCGTCAT
>CAXTOC010000292.1:0-3352 GCA_964245725.1 uncultured Acetobacteraceae bacterium
CGCGCGCTCATCAGGCCGCGGCGGCGCAGCTCGCGCACCGCGCCGCCGCCTGCCGCCGAGCCGGCGGTGGCCTGACGCAGCCCCTGCTGCAGCCGCTCGCCCATGACGGCCGCGTTCTCGATCATGCCCTCCTCGACCAGCACCTTCAGCGCCGTCCGCGCGACCGCGCAGGCCAGCGGGTTGCCGCCGAAGGTGGAGCCGTGCTCGCCCGGCTTCAGCACCCCGAGTGCGGCCTCGTGCGACAGCACCGCCGAAACCGGGTAGAAGCCGCCGGAGAGCGCCTTGCCGATCAGCGTCAGGTCGGCCTCGACCCCCTCATGCTCCTCGGCGAGCAGGGCTCCGGTGCGTCCGAGACCGGTCTGGATCTCGTCGAGGATCAGCAGCACGTCGTGGGCGCTGCACAGCGCGCGGGCGCGGCGCAGGTAGCCGTCGGGCGGGATGATCACCCCCGCCTCGCCCTGGATCGGCTCGACCAGGAAAGCCGCGGTGCGCGGCGTGATCGCGGCCGCCAGCGCCTCGGCGTCGCCGTAGGGGACGATGCGGAAGCCCGGCGTGAACGGGCCGAAGGCGGTGCGCGACGTCGTGTCGGTGCTGAACGAGACCACGGAGAGCGTGCGGCCGTGGAAGTTGCCGGCGCAGACGATGATCTCGGCCTCGTCGGGGGGCACGCCCTTTACCTCGTAGGCCCACTTGCGGGCCACCTTGAGCGCGCTCTCGACCGCCTCGGCGCCCGAGTTCATCGGCAGCACCTTGTGCGAGCGGGTGAGCCGGCAGAGCTCCTCGTAGAACGGGCCGAGCTGGTCGTTGTGGAAGGCGCGCGAGGTCAGCGTCAGCCGGCCGGCCTGCTCGGTCAGCGCGGCCAGGATGCGCGGATGGCAGTGGCCCTGGTTGACCGCGGAGTACGCGGAGAGGCAGTCCAGGTAGCGACGCCCGTCCACGTCCCATACCCAGACGCCGGACCCGCGCGTCAGGACGACGTCGAGCGGCTTGTAGTTGGTGGCGCCGTAGCGCGCCTCGGCCTCGAGCAGGTCGCCCGCGAGAGTCATGGCCTGTCCCCCTGTCCGTCCCTGAGCGGTCGGCGCGCAGCATAGGCGATCCGCTCATGCCGGAGTCGCAAGAATCTAGCCGAGCAGCGCACCCAGCTCGCCCAAGCGGTCCTCGTCGGTGCGCTCGAAGCGCAGCGGCGTGAGCGTGATCGCGCCCGCGGCGAGGGCGGCTGTCTCGCTGCCGGGCGCATCCTCGCCGCGGCCGCGGCGCATCTGCAGCCAGTGGTAGCTCAGGCCGCGCGGGTCGGTCCGCGACACCACCTCGATGCCATCGAGCCGGCCCACCCCCTGCCGCGTCAGCGTGAGCGGTCCGGCCTGTCGCGCGGGACAGTCGGGGAAGTTGACGTTTAGGCAGGCTCCCCCGACCAGGCCCAGGCCGGCCAGGCGACGCAGCACGTCCGGGGCGAGGCTCTCCGCGGTCGCCCACGGAACGGCAGCCCGGTCGCTGAACGCCTGGCTCAGCGCCACCGAGACGATGCCGAACAGCAGGCCAGTCATGGCCGCGCCGACGGTGCCGGAGAACACGGTCTCCACCCCGAGATTGGCGCCGCGGTTGATCCCCGACAGGATCATGTCGGGCGGCGCGTCGCGCATCAGCCGATGCAGCGCGAGGGCCACGCAGTCCCCGGGCGTGCCCGCCACGGCGAAGCGGCGCTCGCCGCATGGGCTCACCCGGAGCGGGGCGTGCAGGCTCACGGAATGCGAGGTGCCGCTCTGGTCGTGCTCCGGCGCGACCACCCAGACCTCGCCGGCGAGGCTCGCCGCCGCGCGTTCCAGCACCGCCAGTCCCGGTGCGCCGATGCCGTCGTCGTTGGTCAGCAGCACGCGCCGCAGGATCGGTTCCGCCGCCGTCATCGCTGATCTCCCCCTGCCGCGGCCTCGGCCGCGCGTGCCGCTCAGCCCTCGACGAAGGCCGAAGCCGGAAACCCTTGGGCGAACAGTAGCGCGCGCAGGTCGGCGCGGTCGATCCGGGTCTCGATCGCCTGCCGCACCGCCGGCTTGGCGTGGAAGGCGATGCCGAGCCCGGCGTCGGCGAGCATGTCCAGGTCGTTCGCACCATCGCCGACCGCGAGCGTCGCCGACAGCCGCAGCCCGCGCGCCTGCGCCAGCCGGTGCAGCGTCTGGCACTTGGCCTCGCGCCCCAGGATCGGCTCGAGCACGGTGCCGGTGAGCCGGCCCGCGGCCTCGCCCAGGACGTTGGCGTGGTGCTCGTCGAAGCCGCACAGGGCCGCGATGCGCGCGCTGAACCAGGTGAAGCCGCCCGAAACCAGCACGCAGCGCGCGTTGTGCGCGCGCATCGTGGCGACCAGGGTGCGCGCGCCCGGGGTCAGCCGGGTCTCGGCGAGCGTGCGCTCCAGTGCCTCGACGTCGAGCCCTCGCAGCAGCGCCACCCGCTCGCGCAGCGCGTCCTCGAAGCCGATCTCGCCGTTCATGGAGCGCGCGGTGATCGCCGCCACCTTCTCGCCGACGCCGGCCTGGCGCGCCAGATCGTCCAGGGTCTCGCCCGTGACCACCGTGCTGTCCATGTCGGCCAGCAGCAGCCCCTTGCGACGGCCGCGGGCGCGGGTGATCAGCACGTCGACCGACGCGTCGGCGAAGGCGTCGCGCAGGGTGGCGATCGTGGGCTGGCTGAAGGCGGCCGGGGGGCAGGGGATCTCGGCCGCCTCGCCGTCGGAGAGGACGCGCGGCGCACCGCCCGACACCATCTCGCGCGCCCGGGCGATCTGCGCCGCCGTCAGGCTGCCGGCCTTGCGATCGGCGATCAGGGAAAGGATACGGGGCAGGGATGGGGTAGGAGGCATCGCCATGCCGGCTGCGTGTGGCAGGGATGGCGGGATGAAGCAAGCGAGCGGGCGGCAGGCGGAGGGCGACGCGGTGATCGTCGCCGGGCCGACCTGCAGCGGCAAGTCCGCACTGGCGCTGGCGCTGGCGCTCGCGCTGGACGGGGTGGTGATCAACGCGGACTCGATGCAGGTCTATCGCGAGCTGCGCGTGCTCACCGCGCGCCCGACGCCGCACCAGGAGGCGCAGTGCCCGCACCTGCTCTACGGGGTGCGCGCCGCGTGCGAGCCGGGCAGCGTCGCCTGGTGGCGCGAGCAGGCGCTCGCGGCGCTGCGTGCCGCCTGGGCGCAGCGCAGGCTGCCGATCCTGTGCGGCGGCACCGGCTTGTATCTCGCCGCCCTCACCGACGGGCTGACCGACATCCCCGAGCCCGGCGCGGCGGTTCGGCAGGCGGCGCGCGCCCTGCTGGCCGAGCTCGGCGCGGCGGCGCTGCACGAGCGCCTGGCGCGGCTCGATCCCGACAC
>CAXTOC010000293.1:0-3346 GCA_964245725.1 uncultured Acetobacteraceae bacterium
GTGATGCCGGGCGCATGTGTGAGTCGCGCGAGATTCGCGGCGGCGCTCGGCAAATGAGAGGGAACGGCGTGATCACGAAATCCTGCGCGCTCGCATTGTTGACGCTGCTCGCCGCGTGCGACGACGACACGAGCAATCAGGCGTGCCAGTCGATCAACGGCATCAGCGGCAGCTTCTTCCACATCCTGGGCGTCGGGCGCGACATGGGCGGCTGGCGCAACTGGACGCAGAACCTGCTGAACGGGCCGCCGATCCCCGCCCCGCCCGCCTTCACCGGCCTGGCCCTGGCCGGGCTCGCGGCACTCGGACTGCTGGAGGACCATCCCGATGACTGAGCCGGCGCCCTCCCGCTATCCCGGATACGACGTGCTCTCCAAGCGGTCCGGCGTGTCGTGGAACGACGAGACCCGGCGCGTGGTCGATGCCCGTCTCGCGGTGCCGCGCGAGCCGCGCTTCTTCGACGCGGACGAGTGGCGCACCCTGGGTGCCGTCTGCGACCGCATCATGCCGCAGCCGCCGGACCGGCCGCCGGTGCCGCTGCCCAGCTACGTCGACCGCAAGATGGCGAGCAACAGCCTGGACGGCTACCGGCACGCCGAGCTGCCCGAGCAGCGCACCGCCTGGCGTCGCGGGCTCGCGGCGCTGGAAGCGGAGGCGCAGGCGCGGATGGGCACGGCGTTCCACGCGCTGCCGCCGGACCGGCAGGACGGCCTGCTCAGGCAGATGGAGCAGGGCGAGCTCGACGGGCCGGCCTGGCAGGGCATGCCGGGCGGCTCGTTCTTCCGCAACCGGATCATCCCCGACATCCTGGGGGCCTACTACGCGCATCCCACCGCCTGGAGCGAGATCGGCTTCGGCGGCCCCGCCAGCCCGCGCGGCTACGTGCGCATGGGCCTGGATCGTCGCGACCCATGGGAGGCGGCGGCCGGCGATCCCGGCGCCGAGGCGCGCGCGAGGCGCGAGAACGGCCGTGTCCGCTGACCCCTTCGCGAGCCCGCGCGCGACCGGCGGGCGCGCGCCCGACGTGTTCAGCGTCGGCGGCTGGGTGCCGATGCGCCAGTACAGCGAGGACGAGGCGGTCGATTTCGTCGTCATCGGCACCGGCGCCGGCGGCGGCCCGCTGATCGCCCGCCTGGCCGAGCAGGGCTTCTCGGTGATCGGCTTCGACGCCGGTCCGTATTTCCGCCCGATCGAGGAGTTCGCCTCCGACGAGGCGGCGCAGGCCAAGCTGTACTGGACCGACGAGCGCATCGTCGACGGCCGCAACCCGCTGAAGATGGGCGGCAACAACAGCGGCAAGGCGGTCGGCGGCAGCACGGTGCACTTCGCCATGGTGTCGCTGCGCTTCCGCCCGGAATGGTTCCGCTCGCGCTCCGTGCTCGGCTACGGCGTCGACTGGCCGCTCGACTGGCGCGAGATGTGGACGTACTACGCACAGGCGGAACGCGCGCTCGCGATCGCCGGGCCGATCCGCTACCCGTGGGGCCCGCCGCGGCCGCGCTACCCCTACCGCGCGCACGAGCTGAACGGCGCCTCCGAGCTGCTCGCCCGCGGCGCCGAGGCGATGGGATACCGCTGGACGCCCACCCCGCTCGCCACCGTCTCGGCGCCGCGCGGCAACTCGCCGTCCTGCGTCTATCGCGGCTTCTGCAGGGTCGGCTGCTCGACCAACGCCAAGCAGAGCCAGCTGGTGACCTTCATCCCGCGCGCGCTGCGCGCCGGGGCCGAGATACGCGACCTCGCCATGGTCGGCCGCATCGAGCTCGACACCGCCGGCCGCGCCAGCGGCGTGCACTATCATCGCCAGGATCGCTGGCGGTTCCAGAAGGCGCGCCACGTCATCGTCGCCGGCTACGCCGTCGAGACCCCTCGCCTGCTGCTCAACTCGGCGAACGGCCAGTTCCCGGACGGGCTCGCCAACCGCTCCGGGCTGGTCGGGCGCTACCTGATGACGCAGTCCAACCAGGCGGTGTGGGGGGTGATGGAGCAGGAGGTGCGCTGGAACAAGGGGCCACCCTCGCTGTCGATCACCGAGCACTGGAACTACGACGATCGCAAGGACTTCGACGGCGGCTATTGCTGGATGGCCCAAGGCCCGCTGCCGGTGGAGTGGGCGGCGACGCTGAACAGCTCGCGCCAGCTCTGGGGCGCCGCCTTGCGCGAGCAGATGACGCGCTACAACCACCAGGTCGGCCTGAAGATGGTCGGCGAGATGCTGCCCGACCCGGACAACCGGGTGACGCTGAGCGACGAGACCGACCAGTACGGCCTGCGCATCCCGCGCATCACCTATAGCTGGGGCGAGAACGATCGCGCGCTGATCCAGCACGCGCTCGGCCAGATGCAGACCAGCCTGGAGCTGGTGGGGGCGAAGGACATCTTCCGCCAGGAGGACGACACCAACCACCTCGCCGGCACCGCACGCATGGGCTTCGAGCGCGACAGCAGCGTCGTCGATTCCGACTGCCGAAGCTGGGACGTCCGCAACCTGTTCGTGTGCGACGGCTCCATCTTTCCCACCACCGGCGGCGTCAACCCGTCGCTGACGATCACCGCGATCGCGCTGCGCACCGCCGACCGCATCAAGGCGCTCGCCGACCGGGGCGAGCTGTGAGCGCCTGGCGCGGCGCCGCGCCCGGCCGGGGGATCGGCCGGCTGTCCTGGGCCGCCGAACGCGGACCTGCGCAATCCCTGCTGGCCTCGACCCTGTCCCGCTTCGTCCGCCGCGGTCGGTTGACGGTGCACCGGCCGGATGGCGGCGTCGACCAGTACGACGACGGGGACGGGCCAGCGGCGGCGATGCGCCTGCGCGACCGGGCCACGATGCGACGCCGGGTGCTGCGCCTACTTCGCTGGTGGCGACGAGACGCCGGAGGAGGCGCAGCGTGCCGAGGCGCGCCACATCGCCGTCAAGCTGCGGCTCGATCGCCCTGCCCTGCGCGCGCCCTGCCCTGCGCTTGCCCTGCCCTGCGCGTGCTCGACATAGGCTGCGCGGCTGGGGCGGGCTCGCCTTGACGCTGGCGCGCGAACATGGCGCCGGCGTCACCGCTATCGCGCTTCCGGTCGAGCAGCTGATGGGCGCGCGCGGGCCGAGGCGGAGGGCCTGGCTGATCGGGTGTCGTTCGAGCTGCTGGACTACCGCCCGCTGAACCGGCGCTTCGACCGCATCGTCTCGGTGGGGATTTTCGAGCCCGTGGGCGTGGTGCGTTACGGAACCTCTGCCGCCATCCGGCGCCGCTTGGCGCCGGACGGGATTGCCCTGCTGCACTCGATCGGCGATAGCGGGCTGCCGTCGGCCACCCCCTGGCTCGCCAAGTGCGTCTTTCCGGGCGGCTACTCGCCCTCG
>CAXTOC010000294.1:0-3322 GCA_964245725.1 uncultured Acetobacteraceae bacterium
GATCAAGCTCGAGGTGATCGGCGAGAGCGACACGCTTCAGCCCGACGTGTTCGGCCTCGTCGAGGCGGCGCGACTGCTCAGTGCGGAGGGCTTCAAGGTGCTGCCGTACACCACGGAGGACCTGGTGGTGGCGGAGCGGTTGCTCGAGGCGGGATGCCGGGTGCTGATGCCGTGGGGGGCGCCGATCGGCTCCGGGCAGGGGCTGAACAACCGGTTCGGCCTGCGCGCGCTGCGCGCGCACTTCCCCGAGGTGCCGCTGGTGGTGGATGCCGGCATCGGGCTGCCGTCGCACGCGTCGGCGGCGATGGAGCTCGGTTACGACGCGGTGCTGCTCAACACGGCGGTGGCCAGGGCCGGTGACCCGGTGATGATGGCGCGCGCCTTCGCGCTCGCGGTGGAGGCCGGGCGGGCGGCGTTCCTGGCCGATCCGATGCAGCGCCGCGACATGGCGCAGCCCTCCACCCCGGTGTTCGGGCGGCCCATCCTGGCGTGATCCGCCCGCTGCCCTCGCGCGTCTATCCGGTGCTCGACAGCGCGGCCTGGGTGGCGCGGCTGGTCGGGTGCGGCGCGAGGCTGGTGCAGCTGCGTATCAAGCAGGGCGATCGCACGCAGCTGCGCGACGAGATCCGCGCGGCCAAGGCGGCGTGCGATGCGGCCGGGGCGACGCTGGTGGTGAACGACCATTGGCGGATCGCGATCGAGCAGGGCGTCGGCTTCGTCCATCTCGGCCAGGAGGACCTGGACACGGCAGATCGCGGCGCCATCGCGGCGTCGGGCGCGCGGCTCGGCGTCAGCACGCATTCGCATGCGGAGCTCGACCGGGCGCTTGCCCTGGCGCCGGACTACGTCGCCCTCGGCCCGATCTATCCGACCACGCTGAAGGTCATGCCGTTCGCGCCGCAGGGGCTGGCGCGTCTCGGCATCTGGAAGCGGCGTGTCGGCGCGCTGCCGCTGGTGGCGATCGGCGGGATCACGCTGGAGCGGGCACCGGGCTGCCTGGATGCGGGCGCGGACGGCGTCGCCGCGGTCTCCGACATCGTGTCGCACGAAGATCCGGAGCGTCGGCTGCGTCAGTGGATCGCGCGGCTGGACGACGTGGCTGCGATCAGGTCGTGACGTCCGCGCCGGCCACGTCGTCCGAGCGCAGGGGCGGGAGGTCGATGACCGGTGGATCATGCACGGGATGCGAGCGCTCCGGACGGGAGACCCGTCCGCTTGGCCGGTCGCCTCGGGGTAGATGGCGCGCTGGCGCCGCCCCGAGGGTCCGCGCGGTCGTCCGACCCTGGAGAGGAGAAGACCGATGGAGATCGAGCGAGCCGGCTCACAGCCCTCCGGCCGCGGACCGGGCGACTGGATGAGCAGGTGAGCGAAGGACAATATGATGGGGCCCGGGGCCTCAGGCCCCAGCGGGTCCAGGGCAGAGCCCTGGGCTCGAGCCGCGCTGCCAGGGTCGGATGATGCTCTAGTTGCTGGAAGAGGGCGCCTTGCCACCCCCGGCGAGCTGCCTGGCGATGAAGGCGCTGGGGCTGAGACCCGCCGCCGCGGCAGCCTGGTCGATCTGGGCCACCGCGTCCGGGCTGAGCGAGGTGTCGACCACCACCTTGGACACGTCCGCCGGGCTGGTGCGGGCGTATTGCTGCCCGGCCATGTCGGAGAAGGCGATCAGGCCGCTGCGCCGCTGCGCCTGGGTGAGGTCGGTGCGGTTGGCGACCACCGGACAGTAGGCGGCGTTCAGCGCGGTCACCACGTCGCCGCTGGCAGCGTCTGGATTGTCCTTCTTGACCAGGGCGATCACCGCGGCGATGCCGTTCTGCAGGTTGCTGTGGTCGGCGCCCGCGAGGCGTGCCACCTCCTGCTCGGTGGCGAGCGCGCCCGGGACGGTGCCCTCGCCGATCTTGGGACAGCCGAAGTCGCGCGCCGCGATGCTGCCGCCGATGCCCACCGGGGCGGTGCTGCGCAGGCCGTGCACCATCGCCGCGGTGGCGTTGGCCGGCGCGCCGTTGTTCCAGGCGGTGCGGATGTAGTTGGCGGCGTCGGCGATGTCCTGGTCGCTCAGCGCGCCGCCGAAGCGCGGCATCGCGCCGTACTTGCCCTGGCCCTCCAGCCCGGCGAGCAGCGGCGTGATCGCGTCGGTCGGATCGTAGGCGCGCACCGCGTCGTTCTCGGCGAGGTTGGGGATCGCGCCGGCGGCGCCGTTGCCGTTCTCCTGATGGCACTGCGCGCAGTTGGTCGCGTAGACCGCCTGGCCGCGGCGGATCGAGGCCTGCGCGAGCCTCTGCGGCGCCGATGCCGGCGGCCGGTTCGCGCGCGGCGGCGTGCCCTTCAGGTAGACGGCGATGGCGCGCACGTCGTCGTCCGTCATCTTGGCCATGCTCTCGTGCACGACCTCGATCATCGGCCCGAACACGACGCCCTTGCGGATCGCGCCGGTCTTGAGGAAGGTGACGATCTCGTCCTCGCTCCAGCTGCCGATGCCCCAGCGCGGGTCCGAGGAGATGTTGGGCGCAAGGAACGAGTCGACCTGGCCGCCGGCGAGGCTGCTGCTGTCGATGACGCCGCCGAGCGCGTTGCGCGGCGAGTGGCACTCGCCGCAGTGACCAGGGCCCTGCACCAGGTAGGCGCCGCGGTTCCACTGGTCGGACTTCGATGCATCCGTCTGGTAGGTGCTGGCGCGGAAGAACAGCATGCGCCAGCCGAGCAGGCTGAGGCGGATGTTGAACGGGAAGTTCAGCGACACCGCCAGGCGCGGCGCGTGCGCCGGCGGCAGCGACCTCAGGTAGGCGAACAGCGCGTCCACGTCCGTGCGCGGCATCTTGGTGTACGAGGTGAAGGTCATGGTCGGGTAGATGTACTGGTGTCCCGGACCGATGCCGTTATGGATCACGCCGTAAAACTGGTCCGCACTCCACTTGCCGATGCCGGTCTCCTTGTCGGGCGTGATGTTCGGGGTCGCCATCTGGCCGAACGGCGTGCTCAGGATCAGCCCGCCCGCGAACGGAGTGCCGCCGACGGACATGTGGCAGGGGGCGCAGTCAGACGCGATCGCGACGTAGCGGCCCTTGTTCACCAGCGCCACCTGCGAGGCGTCCATCGGCGCCGCGGATGCCGCGGCCGCGTGCTGCGCCGGCGCGGCAGGGTTCGGCGGCGGCTTGGCCACCGGGGCCGGACCCGGTGGCCCGGTTCGGTGGCGGTTCCGGCGGGGATGGGATCAGCGGCGGCGGTACACCACCTTCGGCGACGGCTTCATGGCAATCGCCAGTAGGAACCCGATCCCGGCGGCGATCAGGGCTAGTGAGACCACGTGGCCGAGGCGGCGCATCGA
>CAXTOC010000295.1:0-3315 GCA_964245725.1 uncultured Acetobacteraceae bacterium
ATCCTGTAGCCGTGGTAGCGCAGGTAGAACACCTTCGGGAAGCCGACCGCGTTGTACGGCAGCTCCTGCCACTCGCCGTCCTGGCCCTGGGTGCGCAGCAGGTGGGCGACGCCGCGCGCGACGGCGGGATGGGCGTGCTCGCCGGCCGCCATCAGCCCGAGCAGCGCCCACGCTGTCTGCGACGGCAGGCTCTCGGTGTAGCGTCCGGGCGGGGCCCCCTCGAAGCTCGCGCAGTCCTCGCCCCAGCCGCCGTCGTCGCGCTGCACCGAGAGCAGCCAGTCCACCGCGCGCCGCACCGCCGGATCCTCCGGTGCCACGCCGGCGACGTTGAGCGCGCACAGCACCGACCAGGTGCCGTAGATGTAGTTGGTGCCCCAGCGGCCGAACCAGCTTCCGTCCGGCTCCTGCTCGCCCTTGAGGTAGTCGACGCCGCGCGCGATCACCCTGGCGTCGCGCGGGTCGGCGAGCTGCGCCAGGAACGAGATGCAGCGCGCCGCCACGTCGGCGGTCGGAGGGTCGAGCAGCGCCCCGTGGTCGGCGAATGGGATGTGGTTGAGGATGTCGTGGTTGTTGTCGACGTCGAAGGCGCCCCAGCCGCCGTTGCCGCTCTGCATGCCGACCACCCAGATCCGGGCGCGCTCGACCGCCTCGACGTTGTCGGCCTCGCCGGACGACGCCGCCTGGCGGTGCAGCAGCATCGCCACCACCGCGGTGTCGTCCACGTCCGGATAGTGGTCGTTGCGATACTGGAACGCCCAGCCGCCCGGCGGCAGATCGGGGCGCTGCACCGCCCAGTCGCCCTTCACGTCGAGCACCTGGCGGTCGCGCAGCCACCCCGCCGCGGCCTGTAGCCGCTCCTCGGCCGCGGCCTCGACCGGGCCGAAGCCGGCGAGGCCGTCCGACGCCGCCTCGATCATGGCGTGGCCGGCCAGGGCGGTGTCCCAGATCGGCGAGACGCAGGGCTGGCAGTAGCTCTCCTCGCCATGATCGACCAGCAGGTTGCGCACCGAGCGCCAGGCCATCGCCGCGTGCGGATGGTCGGGCGACACGCCCAGCACGTCGTACATCATGACGCTGTTGGCCATCGCAGGGTAGATCGCGCCCAGCCCGTCCTCGCCGTTCAGCCGCTGCTCGACGAACCGTACCGTGCGGCGGATCGCGCGGCGACGCAGCTGGCCCGGAGTGAACGGGTCGAGCACCCGCAGCACGCTGTCCACCCCCTTGAACACGCGACCCCAGGGAGAGCGGTCGGGTCCCTGGTTCCAGTTGCGCACCTGTTCCGGCGGTGTGACGAACAGCTCGCGCATGGTCACGCCGCGCGGGTTGCGGGCGCGCGGCTTGTATGTCGCCAGCACCAGCAGCGGCGCCACCACGATGCGCGACCAGTACGACATGTTCCAGATGTTGAAGAAGAACCAGCGCGGCAGCAGCATCAGCTCGATCGGCATGATCGGCGTGCCACGCCACGGGATCTGGCCGAACAGCGCCAGCTGGAAGCGGGTGAACACGTTGGCCCGCGCGGCACCCCCGAGGGCGAGGATCGCCTCGCGGGCGCGTCGCATGTGCAGGGCATCCGGATCGTCGCCGATAGCCTTGAGCGCGAAGTAGGCCTTCACGCTGGCCGACAGGTCGATCCGGCCACCGTGATACAGTGGCCAGCCGCCGTGCGCGCCCTGGATGCGTCGCAGGTAGATGCCGAGACGCGCCTGCAGCGGCTCATCGATCCGGTCTAGGAAATGCTCGAGCAGGATGTATTCGGCCGGGATGGTGGCGTCCGCCTCGAGCTCGAACACCCAGTGGCCGTCGCTCGACTGCCGGCCGGCCAGTGCGGACTGCGCCGTGGCGATCGCCTGATCGAGATCCGTGACCCGGGACGCGAGGTCCGGCTTGGTCAGCATGGTTCCGAAGGCAGGATGCGACCTGTCAGGCGGGGCTCCGTCAACGGCTCTTGCTCCGGTCTCGGTCAGGATGCGGCGACCATGCGGGCCGCGGTCGAACCCGACCTGATTGCACCTTCGATGGTTGCGGGCAAGCCTGTGGCGGTCCAGTCGCCCGCCAACACCATATTCTTCAACGCGGTGCGACATCCTGGCCGCAGCCGATCCTGCACGGCGGTGGCGGCGAACGTCGCCCGCTTCTCGCGCAGCACGCGATGCGGCGGAGCCGCCTCGGGCAGCACCGCACCGGGCTTCAGCCACGGCGACAGCGCCCGACGCAGCTCGCGCCACACCTCCGTCGCGAGCTCCTCGCCGTCGCGTCCGGCCAGGTGGTTGGCCGCGCTGATCGTCACCGACACCACGGTCGGCTTGACGAAGGCCCACTCGGCGAGGCCGCCGACGATGCCCAGGAAGCCGGCATCGACGAGCGTGCCGGTGAGTTGGCCGCCGAGTGCGATCCGGTAATGCAGGTTGACGATGCTCTCGAACCGGTCCGGCAGGGTCAGCCCCGGCAGCACCGGAGCGGCGAGCTCGGCCGCCACCGGTGCGGGCACCGCCAGCACCACCCGATCGGCCGTGCCCAGCTGCTGCTCGCCCTCGGCCAGCGCCAGCGCGCGCAGCGCGCCGTCCCGCGCCTGCAGCCCGGTCACCCGGCAGCCGGTGCGCACCTGCACCCCCAGATCGCGCAGGCGCGCCACCGCAGGATCGATGAAGCTCTCCGACAGCCCCTCGGTCGGGAAGCGCGGCAGGCAGGCGGCTCCTCCCCTGGCCAGCGACTCGCGCATCGTCGCCGCCATCAGGCTGGCGCTCCCGGCGTCCGGGCGGGTGTTGAGGGCCGCGACCGAGAGCGGGATCAGCAGCCGCTCGGCGAGCGCGCCCGATGCCAGGCAATCGGAGACGGTGGCGTCGCCCCGGGCGCGCAGCAGGCGCACCAGCGACAGCAACTCGCGCAGCCGCATCCCCGGGACGCGTCGACGGCGGTCGAACACCCACCACGGGATCCGCCCGCGCGACAGCCGCAGCGTCCAGTGCAGCCCGGCCGCGAGGTCGACGAACGGGAACAGCGGCACCTCGGGGCCGCTCAGGGTGCCGCGCGCGCCGATCCGGTCGAGGAAGCCGAAGCTCGCATGGTTCGCCGACAGCAGCAGGTGGTTGCCGTTGTCGATGCGGCAGCCGAGCTGGCGGTCCTCGTAGGAGCGCGCGCGTCCGCCGCAGGCCGGGCCGGACTCGTAGAGGCGGACGCGTCTGCCTGCTTCCGCCAGGTCGAGGGCGGCGGACAGGCCGGCCAGGCCGCCGCCGACGACGTGCACCAGGCCAGGCGAGGGCGCTGCCCTCGACCCGCCGGGGCCGGCGGCCCCGGACCCCGATTCCATGGCGT
>CAXTOC010000296.1:0-3288 GCA_964245725.1 uncultured Acetobacteraceae bacterium
CGATCAGCTGATCATCGACATCGACGAGTTCGGCACGCCCTGGCCGACGCGCCAGCGCGGCCAGCTGCGCGTGCATCCGCATGCCCTGACCGGTCATGGCGTGCGGCTGGACGCGGCCGGGCTGCATCGCTGGCGGCCGATCGCGCCCAGCGCCCGGGTCGAGGTCAGCCTGGAGCAGCCCGCGCTGCGCTGGAGCGGTCTGGGCTACCTCGACAGCAACGACGGCGACGGGCCGCTCGAGAGCTCGTTCCGGCGCTGGGACTGGGCGCGCCTGCCGCTGCGCGACGGCACCGGCATCGTCTACGACGTGATCGACCGGTGGGACGGGGATCGCGCGCTCGCCCTGCAGGTCGACCGCGGCGGCGCCGTCACCGAGCGTCCCGCGCCGTCGCGCGTCACCCTGCCGCCCACCGCCTGGCGGCTGCCCCGCTTCACCCGGGCCGATCCCGGGCACGGTGCGGGCGTCGTGCGCACGCTGCAGGACTCGCCCTTCTACGCGCGTTCCGTGGTCGCCACGCGGCTGTTTGGCGAAGCCTCGCAGGCGATGCACGAGAGCCTGGACCTGGATCGGTTCGCAGCACCCTGGGTGCAGCTGATGCTGCCGTTCCGGATCCCGCGCGCCCTGGCCTGAGACGGAGGCGGCCGGCACGGGATCCGCCCTTGTCAGGGTGTGAACGATACGGCAATGAAGGTGGCTTGCCTTTGTCGCTATTTAGAGACGAGATACCGGAAAAACACGTTGTGACAAATCCTGACACCACCCGGATGCCGTTCGCGCTTCCGGCGCGGACGCCAGGGACCGCTTCGCTGTTCATCGCAGCGTCGGTCATCCTGTCGTTCAGCGTCGCGCTGTCGCTGCTCGGCCTGCACGGCATCGATTATGCGATCGCGCGCGCGCTGAACCGGTTGAGCGGCCGCTACTTCCTGCTCGATCACGTCGCGCACGACCTCACCAAGGAGGCGTTCTCGAACCTGCCGATGATGGCGCTGATCTGGTTCGCCTGGGGCAGGACCGGGGACGATCAACGGGCCCGCATCGTCTCCGGGGTCCTGGTCAGCATCCTGGCCATCGTCCTGTGCTACGTCCTGCAGGTCGTGTTCCCGCATCATCTGCGCCCGCTGCACGATCCGGCGCTGCGCTTCCTGCCGCCGCCCGCGATCGACCCGCGCGTGTTCAGTCCCGGCATGTCGTTCCCGAGCGAGCACGCGGCCATGCTGTTCGCGCTCGCGACCACCATCTATACGGTGCTGCCCCCGCTCGGCCTGTTCTGCCTGGTGCTGGCATCCCTGCTGAGCGCGATCCGCGTCTATCTCGGCTTCCACTTCCCGACCGACGTCGTCGCCGGCGCGATGATCGGGATCGTCGCGGTGGGGTTGAGCCGGTCGGAATGGCCGCTGGCGACGAGCCGCAGGACGGTCGCCTGGGCCAGCGGCCACCTGCCGCTGTTCTCCGCCGTCGCGTTCTACCTGTGCGCCTGCATCAGCCGCATGTTCGAGGATTACCGCTACGTCGCGGTCGGCGTCTCGCGGATGCTGAGGGCGCATCTGCCGCACTGATCACGCTCCCTCCGTCGCCGCAGCGACGTATGGGCTGCTTTACGCAAACGTGAACCTGGTCGCCTTGTTTGCCACTCGGAGAGCGACGCGCGCCGCTGTATTCTCAAAATTTAGACTGATCGTCGGAACGCATCGATGCCTGCTCTCGAGCCTGAGATACGCGCCACGTTACGCCTGCCGTCGTCTCGCGGGATCGAGCCGCCCGTGGTGATGACGATGAGCCGTCAGATCTGCGACCTGGAGCTGATCCGCGGCAGCCTACGCACGCTGAGATGGATGGTGGCCGGGCTGATGGTCTGCAACGTCGCGTTGCTGATCCTCCTGCTCTGGCGCTGATCCGGCTTCGATCAGGCGTCGCTCCCCAGCTGGTCGAAACCCGCCTTGGGTTCGCGCGAGCGCGGGGACTGCGGGCCGCGCGTGGCGATCAGGCAGCACAGGCCATATAGCGCAGCACTCAGCGCCGTGATCCAGAACGAGGCCGGCCAGTCGGTCAGCCACGCGAGAACGATGCCGCCCCAGGCCTCGGCCAGCGCCAGGGTCGCCGAGAGCAGCAGGCCGGTATCGAGACGGAGGGTCAGGCGCTGCGCCGCCGCCGCCGGGCCCACCATCAGCGTGAACACCAGCAGCACGCCGACGATCTGGGCGCAGCCGGCGGTGGCCAGCGCCACCAGCGACAGGAACAGGGCCGAGACCAGCCGCATCGGCACGCCCTTCGCCTCGGCCAGCTCCGGCTGCAGGGTGGCGAACAGCAGCGGCCGGGAGATGACGCACAGCCCGGCCAGGCTGAGCAGGCCCAGCCCGGCCAAGCTCCACACCGTCGCCGCATCGACGCCGAACACGTTGCCGAACAGCAGCGCGGTGGCCTGGCTGGCATAGGCGGTGAAGAAGTGCAGGAACAGCAGGCCGAGGCCGAGTGCCGAGGACAGCACCAGGCCGATCGCCACGTCCCGGCCCGCCAGCCGCTCGCCCAGCAGGCCCATGCCGACGCCGGCCGCGACGGTGATCGTCACCAGCCCCCAGAGCGGCGAGAGCCCGAGCAGAACCGCGCCGGTGGCGCCGGTGAAGCCCACGTGCGACAGCGCATGCCCGGCGAAGGTCTGGCCACGCAGCACCAGGAAGAAGCCGATCAGGCCGGCGGTGAGCGCCACGATGCCGCCGGCGGCGAAAGCGTGACGCATGAAGTCGTAGCCGAGCATGGCGATCACTCGTGCAGTCCGTGCGCGTGCCGGTGCGCGTCGCGCTCGACGTCGTGGCCGTCCGACATCACGAAGATGCGGCCGCCGAGCCGCACCACCTCCATCGGCGCGCCGTATAGCCGCGACAGCACGGGGGCGGTGATGACCTCCTCGACGCTGCCGAGACTGGCCTGGCCGCCGCCCAGGTAAAGCACCCGGTCGAGCGCGCCGAGCAGCGGGTTGAGCTCGTGGGCGCTGAACAGCACGGTGATGCCGAGTTCGCGCTGCAGCCGGCGCACCAGCGCCACCACCTCGCCCTGCCGGTTCGGGTCGAGCGAGATCAGCGGCTCGTCGAGCAGCAGCAGGCGCGGGCGGCCGAGCAGGCTCTGCGCCAGCAGCAGGCGCTGGCGCTCGCCGCCGGAGAGCTCGGTGAGCGGGCGCTCGGCGAGCGCTCCCGCATCCACCCCGGAGCGGACCGCGTCGATCTCGCCACGGGCAGCGGCCTCGCGCCCCCGCAGGCCCCAGCGCGCGCCGCCCGCGACCGCGCCGACGAAGC
>CAXTOC010000297.1:0-3281 GCA_964245725.1 uncultured Acetobacteraceae bacterium
CCGTTCCCGACGATTCGAAGTACGGGGGAGTCAGCGCGTCCGGCAGCCCGGCGCCGCGCAGCAGACCGATCAGGCAGACGACGGCCAGGCACTCGAAGCCGACCATCGCGATCCTGACCGCGAGCAGGGAGCCGCCGGCAGACGCTATGGCGCGGAAGATCAGCTGCGCCATCGGCGGGTAGATGGTGGGCGCGTAGTCCCGCCGGTTGATGTGCGGGTAGATCGCCGCGTCGCGCAGCCGGAGCAGCGCCGGATCGGCCGGCACGTAGCGGTACGGGTTGATCCCGGCGGCCTGCACGCGGCCATCCCACACGTAGCGATAGAGGTCGCTGGACAGGAACGGTGGCGCCAGCAGCACCGAGACGCGCAGCGCGAGCGCCACGCCCAGCACCAGCCAGAGCAGGCCGCGCGAGCGCGTCCGAAGCCGGAGCACCAGCACGCAGGCACCCAGGTAGATGCACGCGGCGCAGGCGGCCACGGCGACGAACAGGTTGGTGCGCGACACCGAGCCGACATTGTCGGCACCCGGCAGGTGCAGCGACAACCCGGCCAGCGTGAGCGCCAGGATGGCGCCGCCGGCAGCCGCCAGGCCCGGCTTGATCAGAGACGGCTTGATCGGGGACGGCTTCTCGATCGGGCGTGGCTTCAACGACGGCATCCCCGCGCGTAGGTTGCGGCACGGGTTGTATCACAGGCTGAGACGCTCGAGGCAGGCCCGGGTCGCGGGTGCGCGATAGGCGTCCGCGGCATCCAGCGAGGCGTCGCGGCAGGAGCGCCGCAGGCGGTCAAGCGCCCGGGCATCGTCGACGTCGTACCAGACCGGCAGCTCGACCACCGGCAGGCCGATCGCGCGTGCCCGGGCGCGGGTTTGCGCGGCCACCTCCGCCGTGCTCCACGCGATGTCCTCGAACAGCTCGGCGTGCGCCGCCTTCAGGCCGAGCAGGTAGTAGCCGCCATCCTCGGCGGGTCCGAGCACGGCGCGGTCGCCGGGCAGGGCGAGCGCGTGCGCGGCCTGCACCAGGATCGAGGTCGGCAGCGTCGGGCCATCCGAGTTGAGCAGGCAGGCGGCGCCGAAGCCGCGATCGAGCAGGGCGCGGATCGCGTGCAGCAGGCAGCGTCCGAAGCCCTGCACCCGCGGCGGCATGGGGCCGCTGCCGTCGGCAAGCAGCAGCTCGGTGTCGGCCGCGAGATGCCCTTCGAACAGCCCCTCCAGCCCGGCCGGCGCGTAGGCGGCGTAGCCCTGCAGCGCCGCCTCGCGGGAGGCGGCACGGATGTTCTCGGTGGTGTCGCGCAGGAACGCCGCGCTCAGCGCCGCCGCCGCCGCCGCCGAGAGCGGCGGCACCAGGCGCGTCTTGCACAGGCCGGGCCGTGGCGCCTTGGCCATCACCGCGATGGCGCAGCTGCCGGCGCGCGCGCCCGACGCCCCAGTCCGCCGCTCAGGATCCGCTGAACCAGTTATAGCCCCTGTCCTCCCAGAATCCGCCCGGCCTGCGATCGGTCACGAACAGGGTTGTCACGAATTTCGGATTCTTGAAACCGAGCTTGGTCGGGATCCGGATCTTGAACGGGTAGCCGTACTCGGGCTCCAGCGTCCGGCCGCGCCGCTTCAGCGCGATCAGGGTCTGCGGATGCAGCGCGGTCGCCATGTCCATGCCGCCGTAATAGCCGTCGGCGCACTCGTAGCCGACATAGGCCGCCGTCAGGTCGGCGCCGGTCCGGTGCAGCAGGCTGGACAACCTCGGTCCGCCCCACTCGCCGATATAGCTCCAGCCCTCGACGCAGATATGGCGGGTGATCTGCGTGACCTGCGGCAGCGCGTCGAGGTCCGCGACGCGCCAGGGCCGCTTGTCCGCGATCGCGCCGGCCAGCGACAGGCGGTAGCTGCCGGCATCGAGCTTCGGCACGTCGGCGCTGCCGTAATAGGCGTTGAAGCGGTCGGCCGGGGCCAGGGCGCTGCGCGGAAAGATGCGTGCGAGGCTGCCGTGGCCGAACAAGGCGGCCTGCACGCGGTCGTTCCACAGCGAGACCGCCTTCAGGCTGCGCTGGACGACGTCGGCGTCGCTGATGTCGCAGCCGGTGAGCAGGGTCAGCGCGCCCAGACTGAGACCGCGCCCGAACAGGGAGCGCCGGTCGATGGCGGCGCGCAGCGCGCGCTCGACGCGGCCCGGATCGCCGTGCGGATCGGCCATCGTCACCCTCCCGGCTGCTGCCCCGGCTGCTGTATCGCCGGCGATGCGTGCGGACGCGCCGTGGCACGCCCCAGCGTCATCGCCACCAGGGTCTTCGGCACCAGGGCGACCAGGGTTACATGCACGACGAGGAAGCCGACGATCGCGCACATGAAGAAGAAGTGCACGATGCGGGCGAACACGAACCCGCCCATCAGCCAGCTCAGCCAGCCGAGCTGCACCGGCTTCCAGATCGCCAGCCCGGACAGCAGCATCATCGCGATGCTGAACAGCGCGCCCCAGTAGAACACCTTCTGCACGGCGTTGTAGGTGCCGAGCCGGTGGTCGAGCCGGAAGCGCGCGGCGGCGACGAAGTCGCGCAGGAAGGCGGTTGGCCCGACGGGGAGGAAGTCGCGCCGGAAATGGCCGCTGAGGATGCCGTGCGCGGCGTAGACGGCGACGCTGCCGGCCAACAGCCACATGCCGGCGAAGTGCCACAGGAGGGCGTTGGCGGTGCCGGACTCGCCGTGCTGGTCGTACGAGTAGTCCGGATCGCCGCCCAGCGTCAGCCACAGCGGGAAGCGGAACGGCAGGATCGGCACGTCGTTGTAGATGCGCCAGCCGCTGCCGATCATGATCAGGATGGCGAGCGCGAACAGCCAGTGCGTCAGCCGCCGCAGCAGCGGATGGCGCTGTTCCTCGATCTCCGGCGACGTCATGTCTCGATCTCCAGCCCGCTCGCGGCCAGGCTGGCGCGCGCCTCGGGGGTGGCCAGGAAGTGCATGAACGCGTCCGCGTGGCGGCTCAGCACGTGCCGGCCGAAGGCGGCGGCGTAGCGCACCGCGGGATAGGCGTCGTCGGGGATCGCCACCGCGGCGGAGAAGCCGCCGTCGGCCGCGTCGGTGGCCAGCATCAGGCCGAGCCCGACCCGGCCGTGCGCCAGCGACCAGGCGACGCCGCCGGTATCGACCTCTCCCGCGATCCGCCCCGCCAGCGCCTGCCCCAGCCCCAGCCGGCCGATCAGGGCGGGCGTGTCGACCACCGCGTTCGGGCCGGGATCGGGCGCGCCGCGCTTCCGCCCGCCGAGCAGGGCCGGCAGCGCCTCGGCTGCCG
>CAXTOC010000298.1:0-3269 GCA_964245725.1 uncultured Acetobacteraceae bacterium
GCCCAAGAGCCAGCCGGCGTCGGCGCCGCCGACTGGCTCTTGGGCACGAACCACCCGGAGCCGGTGCTCTGCGCCTGTGCCGCGCCGGCCAGCGAGAGCGAGAGGACGGCCGCGAGCAGCGACGCGGCGCCAGGAGAAGCGGCGGGAGGATGGGACATCGTCACCTCAGAAGTTCGAGCCGAAGCCGAAACGGAAGACCTGCGTCTGGTCGAGATGCTGCTTGATGATCGGGATGCCGACATCGACGTTGATCAGGCCGAACGGGCTCTTCCACGACACGCCGACGCCGGTGCTGACCCGCGGGGCGAGGTTGTTGCCGCCGATATGCTGGCCCTGCGAGTTGGCGAAGCCGCTGAAGTTGGTGCTGATCACGCGCTGCCCGCCCAGGCCGCCGGCATCGACGAAATAGCGTCCCGAGAGGCCGAGATCCGGGCCCAGCGGCAACGGGAAGTTCAGCGTGGTGGACTGGGTGTAGATGAAGCGGCCGCCGACCGCGTCGCTCGCCGGATAGGAGTCGGTCGGCACCGAGTGCGGCCCGACGCCGCCGTCGAGGAAGCCGCGCAGGTTGTCGCCGCCGAGGTAGAAGTTGTCGACGATGTCCTGCCGGCCGCCGCTGTAGTCGGCGATGTAGCCGGTGCCGGCGGTCAGCGCCAGCGTCCAGTCGTGGTTGTTGGTGAAGCGGTCGAGCGGGATGTAGTACGCGGTGTCGAGCTTGCCGCGCACGTACTTCTCGTTGCCGCCCAGGCCCGAGAGGTCGCCGCCGACGCGCACGAGATAGCCGGTGTGCGGCTGCAGCCGGCTGTCGCGCCGGTCGTAGGCCAGGGTGGTGCCGACCTGCGACAGCAGCGAATGCCCGGACTCCTCCTGGATGAAGAGGCTCGCCGCGGTGTTGATGTTGCTGACGTCGCGGTCGATCAGCGAGTAGTTCCAGGACTGCGACAGGAAACGGTTGTAGGCGTAGCCGATACGCGCCGTGCCGCCGACCCTGGTCTCGTAATAGTTCGAGACGTTCAGGTTGTCGGTCTGGATGCTGAACAGGTCGATGCCGGCGACCAGGTTGCGTCCGAGGAAGTACGGGTCGGTCAGCGAGAAGTCGACCTGGTTCTCGTACTGCGCGAGCGTGCCCTGCAGGCTGGCGTCGATGCCGGTGCCGACCAGGTTCTTCTGCCGCAGCCCGGCATTGCCGAGGATGCCAGCGTCGGTCGAGTAGCCGCCGCCGAGCGTGAGCTCGCCGGTCGGCTTCTCCACCAGCGCGGTGTTGACCACCACCCGGTCGGGCGCGGAGCCGGAGGCGGTGTCGACGCTCGCCGAGCTGAAGAAGCCGAGATCCTCCAGCGACTGCTTGGTGCGGCGCTGCTGGGTCGGCGTGAACGGATCGCCCTCGGCCATGTCGAACTGGCGCCGGATGACGTGGTCCTGGGTAATCGTGTTGCCGGTGATGTCGATCCGCTCGACATAGACGCGCGGCCCCTCGCTGACGTCGAACAAGAGGTCGACGGTGTGGGCCCCGGTGTTGCGCGCGATCTCCGGCTTGACCTGGGCGAAGGGATATCCGGTGGCCTGCAGCCCGTCCTGCATCGCGTCCGACAGGCGCTGCACCTCGTCGCCGTCGTACCACTGATGTTCGAGCGAGCTGATCTGCGGACGCAGGCTGTCGGCGGCGACGTGGCGCAGGCTCGAGCGCACCTCCAGCTTGGCGATGCGGTAGCGCGGCCCCTCGCTGATGGTGAAGGTGATAAAGAAGGACTTGCGATCCGGGGACAGCTCGGCTGTCGCGTCGGAGACGTCGAAATCGACGTAGCCGTTGCGCAGGTAGAAGCGTCGCAGCAGCTCGCGGTCGTACTGGATGCGTTCGGGGTTGTACTCGTCCGACGACGAGAAGAAGCGATACCAGGCGGTCTCCTTGGACGTCACCACCTGCGCCAGCCGCGCCTCGGAGAATGCCTTGTTGCCGACGAAGCTGATCTTCTCGATCAGCGTCAGCGCGCCCTCGCTGATCTGGAACACCACGTCGATCCGGTTGTGCGACAGGCGGATGATCTGCGGCGTCACGCTGACCGCGTAGCGCCCCTTGCCGGCGTACTGGTCGAGGATCTTCTGCCGGTCGCGCTGCGCCATCTCCGGCGTGTAGACGGCGCGCGGCCGCAGCGTCAGCACCTTGCGCAGGTCGTCGTCCTTGGAGGAGTGGTTGCCCTCGAAGGCGATGCGGTTGACGATCGGGTTCTCCGCGACCGTCACCACCAGCGCGGCACCGCGCCGCTGCAGGCTCACGTCGCGGAACAGGCCGGTCGCGTACAGCGTCTTCAGCGAGCGGTCGAGTTCGTCCTGGTTGAAGCTGTCGCCGGGCCGCACCAGCAGGTACGACAGGATCGTGCTGGTCTCGATCCGTGCGTTGCCCTGCACCTCGATGCTCTCGATGCTGCCCCCCGAGGCCACCGTAGGGCTGACGGCGCGCGCGCGATGCCCGGCCGGGCCGCGATGCCGCGTCGGCCCGGTCGCTGGCTGGGGTGCCGGCTGGGGGGCGGACTGCGCCTGAGCCGAGCCGTCGAGGATGAACGGGATGAGGCAGACGGAGGACAGCAGCGCGGAACGTGAACCGGACAAGAGCAGCCATCCCCCACAGGTCGAGCCGGCCCGCGCGCCCGGTCGGACCGGAACCCGCATGACGATGCCCGCGCGGAGCTAGCCGAATTGGCCGCGACTGCGCAAGCGCCGGCCCGGACGCCGCTGCCGCGTCGCCGCTCAGTCCACCAGGCTGGCCACCCACTGGAACAGGCCCAGATGCGACAGATCGTTGAAGGTAACGAAGAGAAACAGGCAGGCGATCAGCGCGAAGCCGGCCCTGAAGCCGTACTCCTGCAGCCGGCGCGGCACCGGCCGGCCGCGCACCGCCTCGACGGCGTAGAACAGCAGCCGGCCGCCATCCAGGATCGGGATCGGAAACAGGTTGATCAGGCCGAGATTGATCGAGAGCAGCGCGATGAAGCCGACCATGCTGGCCACGCCGAGCTGCGCCACCTGGCCGGAGAGCTGGGCGATGCGCAGCGGGCCGCCGAGCTGATCCGCACTCTGTCGCCCGGTGATCATCTGCCAGATGCCGCCCAGGGTCTGAACCGTCACCTGCCAGGTCTCCTGGCCGGCCGCCACCAGGGCCCGTCCCGGCGACAGCGGGGTCGTGGGCGGCGCCACGAACAGCACCCCGATGACGCCCTGATGCGCGCCGCCGCCAGCACCCGCGGCGGTGATCAGCGGGTTGCCGTGGCTGAGTT
>CAXTOC010000299.1:0-2416 GCA_964245725.1 uncultured Acetobacteraceae bacterium
CTACGCGATGCAGGAGACGATGGCCTATGCCGCCGCTGTCGGCTCGCGCGCGGCGCAGCGCGAGGGTGCGGCGGGCTTCGTCGGCTGCGCCAACGACGCGACCGCCGGCTTCTACGGCGCGGCCGCCGGCTCCGGCACCATGCCGCACGCCCTGGTCGGCTACGCCGGCAGCACCCTGCGCGCCGCCGAGATGTTCCACGAGACCTTCCCGGACGCCGACCTCACGGTGCTCAGCGACTATTTCGGCCTCGAGATCACCGACACGCTGGCGGTCTGCCGGCGTTACCCGGAGCTGGCGTCGCAGGGGCGGGTCGCGGTGCGGCTCGACACCCATGGCGGGCGCTTCCTGGAGGGGCTGGACCCGCAGGAGAGCTACGCGGTGCTGGAACGGCACATACCGGGGACGATACGGCGCTACCGGTCGGACACCGAGCTTCGCCACCTGGTGGGAACCGGCGTCTCGGCCGCCGCGATCTGGCGGGTGCGCGAGGCGCTCGACGCGGCCGGCTTCGGCCGGGTGCGGATCGTCGCCTCGTCGGGCTTCGGCGTCGACAAGTGCCGGGTGATGGCGGACAGCCAGGCGCCGATCGACGTGGTCGGCACCGGCTCGTTCATCCCCGAGCCCTGGTCGGAGACCTACGCCACCGCCGACATCGTCGCCTATGACGGGGTGCCGCGGGTGAAGCTGGGTCGCGAGTTCCTGCTGCGCGGGACCCGGCACCGCGACCCGGGGGCGCAGACTTGAGCGACCTGTTCGCGCCCGAGGGCGGCTTTCGCGTGCGCATCCTCGACCTGTCCGGCGCCTCGGAGCGCAACGTGGTCGAGGAGGTGGGCGGCTTTCCCACCCTGATGCACGCCAACGCGTTCGCGCGCGCCTATGTCCGCGACAGCGTCGAGCTGTGCCGGGTGGCCGGCGCCTCGACGCGCGACGTGCTGTCCGCCTGGTTCGCCTACGGCGAGGACGCGGAGGTGGTGGATGCCGGCGAGCAGGGCTGGCGCTCGGCCAACGAGCTCGATGATTTCGCGGCTCACCCCGCCTCCGGGGTCGAGCGCGACTGGCGCGTGCTCGATCCCCGTCTCGACGACGCTGCGGACGAGGATGCCGACGCGGACGACGCGGCGGAAGGAACCCCCGAATGAGCGGCCGGCGTCCGATGAAGCTGCGCTTCGCGCCCAGCCCGACCGGCCTGCTGCATGTCGGCAACGCGCGCCAGGCGGTGGCGAACGCGCTGCACGCGCGCCGTCACGGCGGGCTGTTCCAGCTTCGCATCGACGACACCGACGCGGCGCGCTCGCGCGAGGATCACGCCGAGGCGATACGCACCGACCTGCGCTGGCTCGGGCTGGACTGGGACGAGAGCTTCCGACAGTCCGACCACCTCGCGGAGTACGAGGCCGCCGCGGACCGGCTGCGCGCGTCGGGCCGGCTCTATCCCTGCTTCGAGAGCGAGGAGGAGCTTCGCGCCAAGCGCGAGATGCGGCTGCGCCAGAAGCGGCCGCCGATCTACGACCGGGCGATGCTGCGCCTCACCCCCGAGCAGCGGGCGCAGGCGGAGGCCAACGGCAAGCGGCCGTACTGGCGCTTCCGCCTCGGCGACGGCAGCGTCGCCTGGCACGACCTGGTGCTGGGACACACCCAGGTGAAGCTGACGGCGATCTCCGATCCGGTGCTGATACGCGCCGACGGCACCATCCTGTACGCCTTCGCCTCGGTGGTCGACGACCTGCGCACCGGCGTCACCGACATCCTGCGCGGCGAGGACCACGTCAGCAACACCGGCGTGCAGCTCGACATCGCCGCAGCGCTCGGCGCGGCGCCGGGACATTTCCGCTTCGGCCACCTGCCGCTGCTGCTCGACGAGGCCGGCGGCAAGCTGTCCAAGCGCTTCGACGGGCTGTCGCTGCGCGCGCTGCGCCAGGACGGCATCGAGGCCTCGGCCGTGGTGTCGTACCTGGCGCGGCTCGGCACGTCGGACGATCCGCATCCGCTGACGCTGGCGGATCTCGCGGCCAGCTACGACGTCACCCACACCTCGCGATCCGCCGCGCGCTTCGACATGCGCCAGCTGCTGGCGCTGAACCGGCGGGTGATGCACGCACTGCCGTTCGAGGCGGTGTCGGACCGGCTGCCGGAGGCCGCGACGCCGGAGTTCTGGTCGGTGGTGCGCGGCAACGTCGATATGCTGACCGAGGCCAAGCACTGGTGGGACGTCGCCGCGGGCAGCATCGTGCCGCCGCCGCTGGAAGGCGAGAGCGCGTTCCTGACCCAGGCGCTGTCGGTGCTGCCGGACGAGCCCTGGGGCGAGCAGACCTGGCCCAGCTGGATCGACGCGCTGCGCGAGCTCTCCGGGCGGCGCGGCCGGGCGCTGTTCCTGCCGCTGCGGCTGGCCCTGACCGGCGAGGATCACGGGCCGGA
>CAXTOC010000299.1:2426-3254 GCA_964245725.1 uncultured Acetobacteraceae bacterium
CCCAGACCCCGATCAGCCCCCCTGCGCTGCCTTCGGCAATTCGTCGTCGATGCCCGGTAGGTCCTATCCGAAGGTCTTGCGCAGCGTCGCCACCGAGACGTGCGGCCAGCTCAGGTTGGTGCTGGTGCCCAGGATCGGGAAGTTCAGGATCACCGTCTGCACGTACTGCAGCTGCAGGAAGTTCTGGAACGGGTGCCGGATGGTCTCGATCCAGAACGTTGCGAACACCAGCGCCGTGTCGGCGTTGCTGACCAGGAACGGCATGTTCTCGATGCCGCCTCCGCCGTTGGCGATCGTGATCGGGGCGCCGGTGGTCGTGATCTGGGCGACGGTGGCGATGTCGAGCACCACCATCTTCTCGATGAACTGGTCCTTGATGGTCTGCTGCAGCAGCCGGGTCGGGTCGTTGACCACCGTCTGCATCACCACGCCATCGATCGCGGCCGGCAGCGGCACCGCGGGCGTGTTGCCGAACGGCGTGCGGACGTTCACCGCGGCCGTGCCGAGGTTGGCAAGGTCGTAGGCCGGGAACCCGCCCTGCGTGCCGCCGACCGGCATCGGCTGGCCGACGCCGAACGGTGGCGTGTTCACCGGCGAGATTGCGAAAGTGCCGTTGCTCAGGCTGGGCACCTCGATCGCCGCACCCTTCACCAGCACCGCGTTGCCGTGCGGGATCGTCGCCATGCGTGCGACGATCTGTCCGCCGGGAGGCGGCTCCTCCTGCGACGCGCTGGTCTGTGGCTGCAGCACCCAGATGCCGGGCTCGATATGCAGCGCGCCGCCGGTGACGCTGTCGCTGATCTTCTGCAGGTAGGTCAGGCCGAACAG
>CAXTOC010000300.1:0-3234 GCA_964245725.1 uncultured Acetobacteraceae bacterium
GCAGGGTGGCGAGGAACGACCGTCTGTTCAGCATGGCGGATCTCCTGCAGCGACGGCGACATGCCGCGCCCACGTGGTGCCGCATGTTCGCCGCCCAGGAAAGCTTCCTGCCGACGTGCCGTGGCAAGCTTTCATCATCCCGCCCGGCGACAATGCGGCCGGTTCCGGCTATGCAGGCGGCAGGCATGCCGTCCCGAGCGGATGGCGGGGCGGAGGAGGTGGCGAATGGCCGGTGAAGCGGAGCTGAAGCGAAGCTCGCCCGCGATCCGCCGCGCCGAGGCGGCCCGGCAGGAGCGCCCCGAGGCTGGCCGCGCACCCACGGTCCCGCGTCCGCGGGTGGTGGCGCAAGCCGGCCAGGACGCCGCACCCGAGCCGATCGCGCCCGACTCACCCGACCGCTTCATCAACCGCGAGCTGTCCTGGCTCGACTTCAACCAGCGCGTCGTGGAGGAGGCGGACAACGTGCGCAACCCTCTGCTCGAGCGGCTGCGCTTCCTGTCGATCTCCGCGGGCAACCTCGACGAGTTCTACTCGGTGCGCGTGGCAGGGCTGGTCGGGCAGGTGCGCGAGACCCTGACCGCGCGCTCGCCGGACGGCCGCACCCCAGCGCAGCAGCTGCAGGCCGTCGAGGAGCGCGCGCGCCGGCTGCTGGCGGAGCAGCAGCGCATCTGGCGCGAGCTGCGTCAGATCCTGGCGGGGCAGGGCATCGTGGTGTGCGACCCGCGCACGCTGCAGGGAGACGATCGAAGCTGGATCGAGAGCTTCTTCATGGACCGGATGTTCCCGGTGCTGACGCCGCTCGCGATCGACCCGGCGCATCCGTTCCCCTTCATCCCCAACATGGGCCAGGTGCTGGCCCTGCGCCTGCTGCGCGACGAGGACGAGCGCCAGGTGATGAGCGGGCTGATCATGCTGCCGGCACAGGTCGACCGCTTCATCCGGCTGCCGGCCGCGGACGCGGGCAGCGCCGAGACCGCTCGGTTCATCCTGCTCGAGGACCTGGTCAGCCAGTTCCTCGACCGGCTGTTCCCGGGCTTCCATGTCGGCGGCCGCGGCGTGTTCCGGGTCATACGCGACACCGACGTCGAGTTCGAGGAGGAGGCCGAGGATCTCGTGCGCTCGTACGAGACCGCGCTGAAGCGGCGCCGGCGCGGCGTCGTGATCCATCTCGACGTCAATTCGGAGATGCCTGCCGATCTCGCGGCACTGGTCGCCGACGAGCTCGACGTGCCGACCAGCGAGATGCAGGTGCATGACGGCCTGATCGGCATCGTCGATGTCAGCCGGCTGATCGTCGACGACCGCCCCGACCTGCTGTTCGCACCCTACGCGCCGCGCTTTCCCGAGCGCATACGCGATTTCGGCGGCGACTGCTTCGCCGCGATCCGCGCCAAGGACATCATCGTGCACCACCCGTTCGAGAGCTTCGACGTGGTGGTGCAGTTCCTGCGCCAGGCGGCGCTCGATCCGGCGGTGGTGGCGATCAAGCAGACCCTGTACCGCACCTCGCGCGACAGCCCCATCGTCAAGGCGCTGATCGAGGCCGCCGAGAGCGGCAAGTCGGTCACCGCGATGGTCGAGCTGCGCGCGCGCTTCGACGAGGAGGCCAACATCCGCCTCGCGCGCACCCTGGAAGCCGCCGGGGTGCAGGTCGTGTTCGGCTTCGCCGAGCTGAAGACGCACGCCAAGCTGAGCCTGGTGGTGCGGCGCGAGGGCGGCGGGGTGCGCTCATACGCACATTTCGGCACGGGCAACTACCACCCGATCACCGCGCGCATCTACACCGACCTCAGCTTCTTCACCTGCGACGTGGCGCTGGTGCGTGATTCCGCGCGGCTGTTCAACTACATGACCGGCTACGCCAGGCCGGCCTCGATGGACGCCATCGCGTTCTCGCCGCTCACCGCGCGCTCCACCCTGGTCGGCCTGATCGACGCCGAGATCGCCTTCGCGCGCGCCGGCAAGCCGGCGCAGATCTGGCTCAAGATGAACTCCATCGTCGATGACGAGCTGATCGACAAGCTCTACGACGCCTCCCGCGCCGGCGTGCGCGTGCTGTGCGTGATACGCGGCATCTGCTGCCTGCGTCCGGGCGTGCCGGGGCTGTCCGAGAACATCCTGGTCAAGTCGATCGTCGGACGCTTCCTGGAGCACAGCCGAATCTTCGTGTTCGGCGGCGGCCATCGGGTGCCGTCGCGCGACGCGCTGGTCTACATCTCCAGCGCGGACTGGATGGCGCGCAACATGGACTGGCGGGTCGAGACCATGGTGCCGATCCGCAATCCCACGGTGCACGCGCAGGTGCTCGACCAGATCATGGTCATGAACCTGAAGGACAACCTGCAATCCTGGCAGCTCGGCGCCGACGGCCACTGGCGTCGTCTCGATGGCGGGACCAAGCCGTTCTCGGCGCACGACTACTTCATGACCAACCCGTCGCTGTCGGGCCGCGGTTCGGCGGCGCAGGTGCAGCTGATGCCGACGGCGCGGCCGCTGCCGCGACGTCCCGACCGGATCCTCCAGGATTGAGGAGCACGCCGTGAGCAACCCGCGCGATCCTTCGCCGCACGGTGCCGCGGCGCGCCTCGCCAGGCGCTCGGCGGTGGTCGATCTCGGCTCGAACTCGGTGCGGCTGGTGGTGTTCGAGGGCGTCTCGCGCAATCCGGTCACCATCTTCAACGAGAAGTCCGTGCTGCGCCTCGGACGCGGCCTGGAGACCACCGGCCGGCTCAACGAGGACGGCGTCGCCCAGGCGATCGGGGTGATGGCGCGCTTCGAGGCGGTGGTGCGCGGCATGGGTGCCGAGCGCTTCGACGTGCTGGCCACCGCGGCGGTGCGCGACGCCAGCAACGGCCCAGAGTTCGTGCAGTCGCTGCGCGAGGCGATCCCGACCGCCGCCATACGCATCCTGTCGGGCAGCGAGGAGGCCGACTACTCGGCGACCGGCCTGCTCAGCGGCATGTCCGATGCCGACGGGCTGATGGCCGACATCGGCGGCGGCTCGCTGGAGCTGGTGCGGCTGATCGAGGGCCGCATGGGCTCGTCGCAGACGCTGCGGCTCGGCGTCATCCGCCTGGCCGACCGTGCCGGCGGCGACGTGCAGCGCGCCCGCGACCTGGTGGAGGCCGACCTCGATCGGGTGCCCTGGCTGCCGCAGGCGGCGGGACGCACGCTCTACTTGGTCGGCGGCGCGTTCCGCGCCCTGGCCCGGCTGCAGATCGCGCGCACCTTCTA